>JAEHDT010000189.1 GCA_016880225.1 Gemmatimonadota bacterium
GTCGTTCTTCCGGCTCGCGGGCTCCGCCGCGATGCCGGCGAGCAGGTCGGCGAAATGGCGCGCGTGAACGCGGGCGCGCTCCAGCGCCGCGGGCGGCTCATACGCGCGTTTCGCCCCCAGATCGACGTCGGCACCCGTCACCCGCCACAGCTTCAGACCCCCCGGCCAGCGGATCTTGTGGAACTCGAGGTACCACTCGTCGCCCGGGTACCCCTGATGGCGGCTCCAGACCTGCATCGAGGAGCGGGGATCACGCACCAACGCGCTCACGCTCGGCTGCGCGCGGGGCGGCGTCACCCGGTACGCCCGGTACGGCGAGCGCTCCGTCGCGATCGAGCGCCCGGACGCTACCTCGTGCCGCTCGGCGTCGAAGCGCTCGGCACCCAGGGGAATCTCGGCGTACGTCCCGAGCGGGAGCCCCGCGTGGGCGAGATGAGCGTCGGTAAAGAAGTAGCGAAAGCCGGCCGCCGCCAGGTGCTCCTCGATGCCGCGCCGCCCCCCCGCGAGCGTGCGGGGCCGATAGGCGCACTCCGGGAGCCAGCAGCCCGCGGGGTCGCGCCCGAACAGACGCCGGTGCTCGCGCCGTCCGACCGCGAGCTGCAGGCGGATGCTCTCATCGCGGGCGAGGAGCGGCAGGTAGCCGTGCGTCGCCGCCGAGCCGATGATCTCGAGATGCCCGCCGTCCTGCAGCCGGCGGAACGCCGCCACGATGTCGCCGTCCACGGAGTGAAACAGCGTCCGGAGCCGGGCGAGCCGCGCCGTCCAGAATTCCACGAGAGGCGCCAGCGCGCCGTCGCCGGTTGAGGCGAGCGCCGCGGGCGCCTCCCTGCAGACGGCTTCGCGCTGCTCGAAGAACGCCTCGAGCTCCTGGACGAAGTCGGGGCTCGCGAGCTGGTTCGCCAGCACGGGCGTGAACCCGATCGTCACGGGCGCGGCGACGCCGCGGCGGGCGAGGTCCTGCAGCGTCGCGAGCAGGGGCAGGTACGTGTCGACCGCCGCCTCGCACAGCCAGTCGCTGCCGTGCGGCCACCGCCCGTGGTGCAGCACATACGGCAGGTGGCTGTGCAGCGCGAGGACGAAATCCATCTGTCTCGCCGTCAACCGACGGGCGATCGAGCGGCGAGGGCCCGCCGATAAACGTCGAGATAGCGGGCAGCCGAGCCCTCCCAGTCGAACGGCTGCGTCATCGCGGACCGGACCATGGCGCGCCATTTCGGCGCGTCGCGGTAGCGATCGATCGCCCGTTGCACTCCGCGCTCCAGGGCCGCCGGTTCGTACTCGCTGAACAGGAAGCCCGTTTCTTCGTCCAAGATACTGTCGAGCAGGCCCCCGACCCGGCGGGCGACCGGGATCGCGCCGTAGCGCTGCGCCCGCATCTGCGTCAGCCCGCACGGCTCGTACAGCGACGGCATGAGCAACAGGTCGGCCCCGGCGAGCAGGCGATGCTCGAGGTGATCGGTGAAGGCGAACTCGACCGCGACGCGCTCCGGGGCTGCGGCGGCGAGGTCGGTCAGCGCCGCATGGTAGCGGTGCTCCCCGGAACCGAGGAAGATGAACTGTGCGTCGGTCGTACCGAGCAGGTCGGCGCCGAGCACCAGGTCCAACCCCTTCTGAGACACGAGCCGCGCGCTCATGCCGAACAGCGGCGCGTGTGCACGGTGGGCCAGGCCGTAGGCACGCTGCAGCGCCGCCTTGCAGCGCCGCTTCCCGGCCAGGTCCCCGATCGAATAGGGCGCCGTGATGTGAGGGTCGGTCTCGGGATTCCACACCTCTGGATCGATGCCGTTCAAGATCCCCACCAGGCGGTCGCCGAGCTCGATGAACGTGTCTTGCAGCCCGAAGCCGCCTTCCGTCGTCTGGAGCTCCTTCGCGTGGCTCGGACTCACCGTGACCGCCAGATCGGCAAACGCCAGTCCGCCCTTGAGGATGTTCATCCGCCCGTACCACTCGAACACCCGCATGTTGTACAGCTCCGCGGGCAGGCCAAGCTCGGTCACCGTCCCCGCGGGGAAGTGCCCCTGGAACCCGGCGTTGTGCACCGACAGGACGGTCGCGAGCCGCCCGTTGAACGGAGCGTCGGCGAACACGGTCCGCAGGTACACTGGCGCCAGCGCGGTGTGCCAGTCGTGGGAGTGCAGGACCTGCGCTTCCGGGGCGATGCGCGGCAGCGCGGTGAGCGCCGCGGCGCAGAAGAACGCGAAGCGTTGCGCGTTGTCGGGATAGTCGCCCACGTCGTCGCCGTAGATCCCGGCCCGGTCGAAGAAATCGGGGTGCTCGATGAAGAACACCTGCGGTCCGGCGGCCGGGCCCCCGTCCTGCGGGCGGTAGAGCCAGACCGTCTCGGTGCGCCCCGCGAGGGTCACGCTGACGGGTGGGCCGGCGCGCTCGAGGGACGGCGCCGACTCCCGCACCTGGCGATACAGCGGCAACACGACCGCCGTGGGCCTGCCCACCGCCGCCTGGAAGGAGGCTAGGCCGCTCACCGCCTCCCCCAGCCCTCCGGTGCGGGCGAACGGCCAGTACTCCGCAGTCAGGTGGACGACACCGACGGGCGACGCGATGCGGGGACGCTGACGCGGGGTGACGGCCCCAGCGTGGCTCGCACGAGTGGTCGTACGCACTCGGTTCGGCTTAGGCGGGCGAACTGTCGTGTGCTGCTCCCGGTTCTGGCCCGTTGTACTCAGGCGGTCGGAGGATCGTCTCCTGGGAGTCGACCATCGATCGCGGGAACGTAGTGCTCCGTCACGTACTGCTGGACCATGCGCCGTGCCGTGAAGCGCTGGCCGGCCACCAACAGCGCATGCTTCATCTTACCCACCCAAGCGACCGGCACGTCCCGCGCGTCGCGCGCGTAGAACAGCGGCACGATCTCCTGTTCGAGTAGTCGATATAGCTGCTCCGCATCCGCCGCATCGGCATCCGCGCCTTCAGGCGCGGCCGGGATCGCCCATCCGTTCCGGTCATCGTATCCCTCGACCCACCATCCGTCCAGGGTGCTCAACTGCGGCACGCCGTTCAGGGCCGCCTTCATGCCGCTGGTCCCGCAGGCCTCGAGCGGCAC
>JAEHDT010000190.1 GCA_016880225.1 Gemmatimonadota bacterium
TCCGTGCCCGCCGGTGGTGTTTCGTGCGTGCCGACGCTCATCGGTCGATCTCGCCCATGACGATGTCGACCGACGCGTTGATCGCGATGAGATCGCTCAACAGATGCCCCTCCGCCATTTTGGGCAGCGCCGCGAGGTTCAGAAAGGACGGCGGCCGGATGCGCCACCGCACGGGTTTCGCGGTGCCGTCCGACACCAGATAGTTGCCCAGCTCGCCCTTGGGGTTCTCGATGCCGACGTACGCCTCGCCCACCGGCGCCTTCACGCCCTCCATGACCTGCTTGAAGTGATAGATCATCGCTTCCATGTCGTTCATCGCCCGCGACTTGGGGGGGAGGATCAAGCGGGGATCGGCGACGTTCACTGGTCCGTCCGGGAGGCGCTCGAGTGCCTGCCGCAGAATGCGGTTCGCCTGGGTGCACTCTTCGAGTCGCACCAGGTAGCGGTCGTACACGTCGCCGTGCTCACCCACTACCACGTCGAAGTCGTACGTCTCATAGTCGAGATAAGGCTTGTCTTTGCGGACGTCGTACGGCACGCCGCTCGCCCGCAGCATGGGACCGGAGAGCGAATAGTTGGTCGCTTCGGCGGCCGTGAGAGCGCCGACGCCCTGGGTACGGCCCACCCACACCGCGTTGCGCGTCAGCACCCGATCGATTTCGCGCAGCGTGCGGGGGAACGTCTCGGTGAAGTGCCGCAGCCCCTCGACGAACTTGTCGGGGATGTCCGCCATCATCCCGCCGACCCGGGTCACGCTGGTGGTGAGGCGGGCGCCGGTCCACATCTCCTGGAGATTGTAGATGCGCTCACGTTCCTGAAACGCCCACAGGAACGGCGTGAACGCACCCAGGTCGATGGATGTGGTGCCGAGCCAGACCATGTGCGAGATGATGCGGCTCATCTCGCACGCGATGACCCGCAGCACGGTGCAGCGCGGCGTGATCTCGATCCCCATGAGCTTCTCCGCGGCGAGCGCGAAGCCGACGTTGTTCGCCATCGGGGAGAGATAGTCCGTGCGGTCGGTGAGGGGGATGATCTGATTGTAGTGACGGTACTCGCCGAGCTTCTCGAAGCCGGAGTGCAGGTATCCGATGTGCGGGATGACGCGCACGACGGTCTCGCCGTCGAGCTCGACCACGAGGCGGAGCACGCCGTGCGTGGCGGGGTGCTGCGGCCCGATGTTGATCAGCATGTGCTCGCCCGCGAGCGCCGGCTCCGCCGCGTCACTGGGCGTGGCGGCGAGCGGCACGCGGGACGGGGACCCCTGCGCGTCCACGCCCGGCGTGGCGAGCTCGAGCTCGACGGTGCGCTTGCTCATTCGGACTCGGGAATCCTGCCCCGCTCGCCGTGGCGCAGCCGCTCGCGCATATCGGGCGGCAGCTCCTGATATGCCTCGGCGATCGACAGCTCTTCCATCGAGTAGTGGGCCTCCGGATTCGCGGCGAGCGCCTGATGCACCTGTTCCGCGCGGCTGAACCGCCCCCGCAGCGGAAAGTCCTTCCGCAGGGGGTATCCCTCGGCGTACGTCTCCCACATCAGGATGCGGCGCAGATCGGGGTGGCCCTGGAAGGCGACGCCGAACATGTCGAACACTTCGCGCTCCAGCCAGTCGGCGCCGCGCCACAGCGGCACGACGGACTGCACCTCGAGTTCCTGGCGCGGGTCGAGCTCGACCTTCACGCGCAGATCGGCGTGGCGCCCGAGCGAGCGGAGGTTGTACACCACCTCGAGCGGGCGCTCGCGGTCGCGATACTCGACCGCCGTCACGTCGACGAGATAGTCGTACTCCTCGCCTGGCGTGTCCCGCAGCCACCGCATCACGTCGAGGAGGCGGTCCCGGGCGACGTACACGATGGTGTCGCCGCACGACTCGAGCCCGCGGCCGATCGCGTTGCCGAAGGTCGCTCGGAGTGCGTCGACCGAGGGGTTCACGCCGAGCGGAACTGGTGGATGGAGTTCCCGAACGGCTCCGAGACCTCGTCGATCTGCTCGGGCGGGAGCCGCAACCCGTGCTCGTCGAGTGGCTGCTCGTCGCGGCGCGGCACGCGGTCGAACAGCGATTCGCCCCGGATCTTCTTGTGCAACAGCAGGACGCCGTACAACAGCCCCTCGGGGCGCGGCGGGCAGCCCGGCACGTACACGTCCACCGGCACGATCGTGTCGATTCCCTGCACCATCGCGTAGTTGTCGAAGATACCGCCGGTGGAGGCGCAGGCCCCCATCGAGATCACCCACTTGGGCTGCGGCATCTGATCGTAAATGCGGCGGATCACAGGGGCCAGTTTGAACGGCAACCGGCCCGCGCAGATCAGCACGTCCGCCTGGCGCGGCGAGAACGCCTGACGCTCCATGCCGAAGCGAGCGAAGTCATAGCGGCTCGCCGCCGTCGCCATGAACTCGATGGCGCAGCAGGCGGTGCCGAACGGCATCGGCCAGAGTGAATTCGCCCGCGACGAATTCACCGCCCAATCGACCAGGTGCTGCATCTTGGCGAGCAGGTAGTTGGGGCTCTGGCCGGCCACTTCCTTCGTCTCGATCACGCGCTTCATGGCGTCAATCCCATTCGAGGGCCCCGCGCTTCCACACGTACACATATCCCGCGGCGAGGATTACCATGAAGACCAGCATCTCGACCAGCAGGAACCCGGTGCTCGGTCCCCCGCCTCCACCCCAGAAGATGGTGCCCCAGGGGATCAGGAACACCGTTTCGATGTCGAAGACGATGAACAGCATCGCCACGAGATAGAACTTCACGGAGAAGCGCTCGTGCGCGGTGCCGAGCGGCGGCATGCCGCTTTCGTACGGCATGTCCTTGAGGGCGGTGGGACGGCGCGGTGCGAGCAGATGCGACAGCCCGATCAACACGCCCGCGTTGAGCGCCACGAAACCAAGCAGGAGGAGGAAGGAGAGATAGGGCTGGTTCATGAGTTCGTGAAAAAATTCACTTAACCCGCCGAAACGTATTCGCACACCGCACCCTTGTCAACCGAATCGAGTGGCGTAAGTATCGATGCCGCCGATATATTGCCGCCCCATGTCCATCAAGTCCGATCGCTGGATCCGGCGTATGGCCACCGCTCACGGCATGATCGAACCGTTCGCCGAGAACCAGGTGCGCAGCGGCGTGATTTCCTACGGCGTCTCGTCGTACGGCTACGACATGCGTGTGGCGCCGGAGTTCAAAATCTTCACCAACGCGCTCTCCGCGGTGGTCGATCCCAAGCGCTTCGACCCAAGGTCCTTCGTCGAGTTCACGGGCGAGGTCTGCATCGTGCCGCCCAACTCGTTCGCGCTGGCGCGCTCCGTCGAGTACTTCCGCATCCCCCGCAACGTCCTGACGATCTGCGTCGGCAAGAGCACCTACGCGCGCTGCGGCATCATCACGAACGTGACGCCGTTCGAGCCGGAGTGGGAGGGCTTCGTCACGCTCGAGATCTCGAACACCACGCCGCTCCCCGCCCGCATCTACGCGGACGAAGGCATCGCCCAGGTGCTGTTCTTCACCTGCGACGAAGGCGACGAGTGCGAAGTCAGCTACAAGGACAAGAAGGGGAAGTACCAAGCGCAGCAGGGCATCACCTTGCCGAGGCTCTAGCCTTCTTGTTGTACGCGTAGGCGACCGCCAGAGCGATCAGCGCGAGCGCCAGGAACGAGGCGATGCGGTACAGCGCCTCGAGATTGGACAGATCGTACAGCACGATCTTGAGCCCCGCCCCGGCCGCGACCACCAGGCCCGCCGAGCGGACGTCCTTGCGGTCGCGCTGGAAGCCCAGCCGCACCAGAGCTCCGGCGTACACGAGCCAGAAGACGCTCAACGCGAGATCGCCGGCGAGCGGCGTGCGACGGCCGAAGTAGCGCTGCAGCTCGACCGAGCCTCCCGCGAAGATCGCCGCCCCGCACAGCACCCACAGCAGCTCGCTTCCTCGATCGGCCCGACTCCACTGGCGCGCGGCGACGGCGCAGCCCGCGACGTAGCCGTACAGCGCGAGCGCCCACGCGTCGGTGAACGCGGGCGCCGCGCCGCTTCTCGACCAGAGGGCGACCCCGAACAGGCAGGGGAACGTGATGAACGCGAGCCCCAGCGAGGCAACTCGCCCTCCCGGCCGGCCGGCGCCCTGCTCCGCTGCGAGCGCGACGAGGGTGAGCGCCGTCCAGCCGGCCGCGACGGCCGGGGGGCTCGCCTGCACGGCCAGGGCGCACGCCGCGAGGGCGAATCCCAGCACGAGATGGGGGGCCGCACGGCGCATCCACCCGGCGGCTAGGTACGCCCCCGCGAGCGCGGCCGGCACGACCAGCGGCAGCCGTGGGAGCGGGTGCAGGATGGCGATGAGTACGAAGGGATTGGCGACGAACAGCAGCGCTTCTTCGACGGGATGGAGCGGGTCGCCGTCGAGCTGCTGCCACCAGAGCAGCGCCGCCACCGCGACGAGCGCCGCCTGGGCGAGCCCGAAGCGCGGGCCCGCGTTCCCGATCTGGGCCAGCGCCAGTGCCAAGAGAATCCAGGCGAGCGCCACGGCCCCGAGCCGCGCCTCGGGCCAGGCACGCCGCCGGGTTACGTGGAGGGTGAGCAGGGCGCCGCCGGCCAGAAACCAGCACCCCAGTGCGGTAACGAGCGCCTGCTCGGCGCCGATCGCCGCGAGGAGGAAGTAGCCGAGCAGGGCCAGGTCGTACGTGCGCCGCCACGTCATCGTGTAGGCGAGCAGCCCCGTGCCGAGGCCGATAACCTCCAGGTAGCCGAGGAACACCTCGGGATGGGGCTCGAGGGGCGGCAGCAGGATCGGCGCGAGGTACGCGCCGGCCAGCGCCCAGATCGCCAACCCTTCGATCTCGTGCCGCAGGGCGAGCAGGATGACGACGACGGTGCAGGCGGCGAGCAGCACGACGCCGACACGCCGCTCGATCAAAGCGTACGGCCCGGCCGCGGCCCACAGGCCCAGGTATGCCAGGCCGCCGCCCGCTCCGATCATCGCCGCCCCGTAGCGCCGCATGCCGCCGCGGATCCGGGCCTCGCCCCACGCCGCGAGCCCGACTCCCGCGACCACCGCGAGCAGCGAACGCACCGGCGGCGAGATCCAGCCCTGATCGATGGCGTACTTCAGGAAGAACCCGGTGGCCGCGAGCAGCGCGAGCACCCCGACCACCAGCAGGCCGCGCTGGCCGAACCACTGCTCGAGGTCCTGGACGCCCGGCCGGGGGTGCGGGCGCGACGGCAGCAGACCTGGAGTGGTGGCCGGTGGAGCGGTAGGCAGTCGGGGCACGGGGACCGGCCGCTCGGCGCCGGCGCCGGGGGCGGCCCGCCGCCGCATCATTTGTTCGAGGACTTCGACCCGCCGCTCGAGCCGCTGCAGCTCGTCGCGCTGCTCGTCGCTCACTGCTGAGCGGCCGGCGAGCGCGATCCGAAGACGGTGATGACGAGGGTCGCCGCGGCGAGGATGGCGAGGTCCGGCGCCCAGCCGAGCTCGGTCCGCGGGACCGCCATCTGGAGGGTGTTCATCACGAAGTCGAACGCGCCGATCAGGAGGCCCAGCAACACCGTCGCACGGAGCGGCCGGCCCAGTTGCGCCAGCACACTACCGGAGACGAGGGCCACCGCCCCCTGCCCCGCGGCGATCGCCATCGTCACCGCCACGTCATCGAACAGCGTGCGCCAGAATTCGTGGGGGCGGGGGTGGTAGCTGAAGAACCACGTGTGAATGAGGGAAACCGCCACGCCGGCCACCGCCGCACAGAGCGTGGCCCAGACCGCGTAGCCGATCACGATCCTCATGCGGTCGCCGGTGTCGCCAGCCATGGGGCTAATGTGGCCGCTCCGGCGAGACCTCGCTAGTCAGCGCAGCGCGGCGGCCGCGTCGCGCAGCGCGTCCCGGGCTTGATCCACGCGGACCGCCATGTCGGCGAGCTCGCGCTCGACTGTCGCGGCGTCGGCGTAACGGATCGCCTCGTTTACGGAGGGGAACGCCATCGTCGCGTACCCGTTGTCCACGTCCGAGGCGAACTGCAGGCTCGCATACCACGGCCGGCTTACGAGTCCCTGCGGCCGGGTGAGCCGGCGCTCTACCTGCATGAGGGCGGCGTTGGCCGCACGGACTTGCGCGGCATCGGCGCCGCGGGCGCTGTCGCGCACCGCCGCGAATCCGCGGGCCGCGTCGCCGAAGCGTGACAGCGCATCGCGCAGTCCGGCGGTGGACACCGCCCAGCCCCGCTGCGCTATCCCTGAGTCGAGTTGCGAGACCAGGCGACTCATCTCAGCGCCGAACGCGGCGTAGTCGAGCGGCACGACCTGGCTGTTGGCGAGTCTCGCTACCAGGAGGGCCAGGAGCCGCGCCGTCGCCTGATGGGCCCGGTAGCCCGGGTCGCCGAACCGCGTCATCCAGTCGTACGAGTCGTACATCGAATGATAGACGCCACTCGGGCCTTCGAACCCCACCTCCCCAGACGGGATGCCGAGGTGATGGTAGAACCCGGCGAAGTCGGATCCCCCGCCGAGATTGCTGAGCGTCAGCGCGGTCGTGTCGCCCTTGGCGCGCTCGAGCCAGGCGTCGTACACGCTGCCCCGGCCGGACGGATCCGGCACGAGGCGTGTGACCTCGCGGATCAGCGGCTTGAGGGACGGCGAGCCACCGCCCGAGAAGCGCGGCCCCTGCGCGACGTCGTCCTCGTTCACGTACGCCACCGCGTGACGGCGCAACGAGTCCGCCATCTCCTCCACCCACTCCGTGGAGCCGATCAGTCCCCATTCTTCCGCGTCCCAGGTGGCGAAAAGCACGGTGCGGGCGGGGCGCAGTCCGGCGCGGGCCAGTTCGGCGAACGCGCGCGCCGCCTCGAGCACCGTCACCGTGCCGCTGATGTTGTCGGCGGCCCCCGGCGTCCACGCGTCGCGGTGCGCCCCCACGACGACCCATTCGTCCGGGAAGCGCGCGCCGCGGATCATGCCGAACGTGTCCCAGATCGGGTGCATCGCCCGCGCCCCGCGCTCGCTCTTCACGTGCAGCCGGGCGCGCGCCGGACCGGGCCCGA
>JAEHDT010000191.1 GCA_016880225.1 Gemmatimonadota bacterium
ACTACCGGGAAGGAAAGCTGCCGCATGAAAGGAATTGATCCGATTATAAATACATTCCTGGAATTGTCAAGAATTGCATGCATTGGGTGCTCTACAACCTTCCCGCCGCTACCGCGCAGCTCCCCGGCGCGATCGCCAAGGTGGAGACCCTCGACCTGGGCAGCGCGCGCCAGGGACGGAACGATTTCCGGCACCCCGGTTACGGCGGGCCGTGTCCGCCGCCCGGGCCCGCCCACCGCTACTTCTTCAAGCTGTACGCGCTCGATGCGCCCCTCGAGGTGCGACCGGGCGCCCAGAAGAAGGACGTCGAGGCCGTGATGCGGGGCCATACGCTCGGCGTGGCGCAGCTCATGGGGACGTACGCGAGACGGAAACGATGAGAGGCCTGCTCGCTCTGGTGCTCGTTGGTGCGGCGTTCGGGAGCAGGGAAGTGGTGCACTCCGCTCCCCCGATGTTCTCCGTGGTCGTCCTGTCAGCCGAGCTGCGCGGCACGATGAGCGCGCTCTGGGCCGAGAACAATCGCCACTGGGACGAGCTCGCCGACCAGAACACGCTGACGCAGCTGCTCGGCACCGGCAAACCGACGCAGCGCGAGTACCTCGGCTGCCTGGCGGGAGACGTCGTGAGGGACACGCTGTTCGTGCGCGGCCTGGTGCCGGCGGCGCACCTGAAACAGCTGCAATTCGCCGTTGCGGGGAGCTGCGACGGCGTCGAGCGGCTGGTGGGCGCCTTCCATACTCATCCCTACCGCGCGGACTCCGACGGGCGGGCCCTCAAGGAACGCGGGTTGTCCGCGATGGACCTCCGCACCTTCGCCGCGCGGCCCGACCTGGTCACGCTCGTGATGTGGGACCTGGACTCGCTCGATGCGGCGGCGAAGGCGCCCGACGGCGGTGTCCGCCACCCCGCACCGGTCGCCATCCGCTAGCTGGCCGGCAGCACCTCTGCGCGAAATGCCCCGGTCAGAATCCGTCCCGCGCGCCTGACCTGCACCCAGATCCGGTAGTGGCCGGGCTTTGGGAACGCGTACGGGAACGAGACGGCCCCCGAGACCCCGCCGCTCGCCGCCCTCGCCATCTTCGCCTCCATCGCCGTCAGCCGCTTGCCCAGCTCCCCTCGGACGGTGTCGCCCGGTTGCCGCAGCGTGAACGTCTCGAGCGCGGCGAGCGAGACCGTCCCGGCGGGGTGCAGGTGCACGAACACGGCGCCGTCGTCGCGCGCGAGCATGGCGTGTCCCGCCATGCCCATGTACGGGTCGAGCAGCGCCGGCTCGCCTCGGGGATCGACGAGCGTGAAGCGCAGCGGGGCTTCCCGGTCGACCACGATCGGCGCGTCACCGCGCTGCCACGTCATGGTCGAGCCGTCCTCCAGCCGGACCACGCTGCCCGTGTCGCCCCTTCCGGCTCCGTTGAGCCACGCATCGTCGGGGTCGGAGGGGTGCCAGGTGGTTGCCGGGGCGTCGATCTGCGCCGTGGTGACCAGGGTCTGCGCGAAGCCGCTCTCGTGCACGATGTCCGCGTACACGCGGTAGCGGCCGGATGGCAGCGGCGGCAGGGCGGCTTCGAAGGTCGCGGAGTCGAGCGGCAGCGGATGCAGGTGCGCAAATGCGTCCGGCGTGGTGTCGCCGACCAGGAACAGGTGCATGAGGTGACCGTGGTCAGGGACGAGCGGCGTCCACTGCCGCTCGGGGTTGGTCCACGACGTATCGTCGATGGCCAGTCGCAGCACGCGCGCGCCGTCCTTCATTCGTAGCGTCGCGGTGGCATGGAACGGCTCGAACAGGCCCGACCGGTACGCGGCATCGACCGCGTGCCACCACGCCCAGCCGCCGACCAGTGCCACCGCGAGCACGACGGCGGCGAGCGTCATCGCGACGCGGGAGCGGAGCGTGCCGCGCCGGTCGGGCACCGCGCCCGGCTCGAGCACGCCCTCCTTTACGGCGGCGCCGACCAGCGTGACGGCGCCCACGAACAGGAACGCGCCCAACGCGAGCAGGGCCGCGCCGAGCGGGCGGTCGAGCGCGAGGCGGCGGGTCGCGACGGCCATCACCGGCACGAGGGCGACGCCGGACCCTGCCTCTGCTTCGATGGTGACCTGCACGCTGTAGGATCCACCGCTCATCAGCCACAGCGCCGCGCCGTACAGCGTCGAATCGCCGGGTACCGGTCTGGCGACGTCCGGGGGCGGCGGCGCGGCCGTCTTGGGGTCCCAGAACACGGGGAGCACGAGCACGCGGCGCACGGCATGCGGGGCGAGCAGACGTACGGTGATTTGCGCGAGCCCTGGCACCACGCCGGGGTTTCTGACGATCACGCGCACGGGGTAGGGACCCGCGGCCCCCTCGAAGTAGGTGTCGGGACTCCCGACGTGGGCGGACGCGACGAGCGTGATGACCGCGACGGCGATCAGCCCGGCACCGAGCCTCATCGCCGCACCCGCGCCAGCCAGTTCCCCCACCACAATCCCAGGCGTGCCGACGCGACGGCGAGCACGGCCGCGAGCGCCATGCCGCCCGGAGTGACAGGATCCGTCTGGATGCGCCAGAAGCGGTAGCGCCACGGCCCGAGTCGGCTCGAGTAATCCCACTGGTCCACGCCGAACAGGTAGGAGCGCGCGTGGGGACTGAGCAGGAACTCGGCGGCGAGCCATTGGGTGACGAAAAACACCGCGAGGAACGTTACGCCCGCGACCAACGCGAGCCGCCAGTCGTGGCCGGGGCCGAAGCGCTGGACCAGCAGGTCGAGCGCCGCCGCCGGCACCACGAGCAGCAGCGGAAACGGCGGGGCGACCATGTGCGTGACGGGGTTGAACACCGGTGCGAGCTTGGGCGTCGCCGGGAACAGCTGCAGCACCCAGATCATCGCCAGCGAGATCGCCAGGTACGCGGCAGCCGCCGTCGTCGCGGCCCACGTGAGGCGGGACGCCCGCGCCACGGCGACGAGCACGAATGGAAACGCGGCGCCGGCCACCCTGTAATACAGGCCGTTGTGCGCGGAGTTGGGGAAGCCGATCTGCTCAATCCCCATGATGGCGACGTTCTGTAGCACGATGCCCGCGCCGTAGGCGAACAGCAGGCTGTAGCCGCGGCCCCCTTGGGCCAGCGGCGCGCGGTTCTGCAGGGAGAGCACCAGCAGCAGGGTGCCGAGCTGGATCGCGGTGAAGCCGAGTGCGAGGATGACGTGGGGCGGCGACAAGACCTTCACGTCGAGCCCGTAGGCGTTGTGCCACCAGTTGTCGAACGGGCCCGAGGCGAGCATGGCGATCGCGCCCCAAATCGCCACCCAGGCGCCCAGCGGCCCGCGGAAGCCCCAGAAGCTCACGCCGGCGGCCCGCTCCTCGAGCGTGCCCGCGAACGTCGTCTTCAAGACCACCCATCCGCACGCCGCGCCCGCGAGCGCGCCGCCCAGATAGATGGCGAGGTGGGCGGGCGTCCAGAACGTGTCGCGCCCGATCGAGCGGTGCCAGGAGATGTCCCAGATCACGCCGACCACCGCGCTCGTCGCCGCGAGCACGACGGCCGCGACGTGCCATGGAATCTTTCGCGCGGCGCCCGCGTCGATCGCGACACTCATCGCAACTCCTTGCGGGGGTGGGCGGTTGCGTCCATAATCTCAGGGCCGTCCGACGCCGTTTCCAAGTTACACGCCGATCACGTCGAGGGTTACCGCATGGCTGGGCTGCTGGCCAAGGAACGGATCATCGCCGCGCCCGGTTTCAACCGCTGGCTCGTGCCGCCGGCGGCGCTCGCGATCCATCTGTCCATCGGGATGGCGTACGGCTTCAGCGTCTTCTGGCTCCCCCTCTCCCGCGCCATCGGCATCACGCAGTCCGCCCCCGACGATTGGAAGATCAGCACCCTCGGGGTGATGTACTCGCTGTTCTTCGTGTTCCTCGGCTCGTCCGCGGCGGTGTTCGGGCGGTGGGTGGAGCGTGAGGGTCCCCGCAAGACCGGGGTCGTGGCGGCGTTCTGCTGGGGCGGCGGGTTCTTCATCTCGGCGCTCGGCGTCTACATCCATCAGATCTGGCTCTTGTGGATCGGCTCGGGCGTGATCGGTGGCTGCGGACTGGGTCTCGGCTACATCTCCCCCGTATCCACGCTGATCAAGTGGTTCCCAGACCGGCGGGGCATGGCGACCGGCATGGCGATCATGGGGTTCGGCGGCGGCGCGATGATCGGCAGCCCCCTGGCGGACATTCTGATGCGTCACTACGCGACGCCGACGTCTGTCGGCGTGTGGGAGACGTTCGTCACGATGGGCGCGATCTACCTCGTGGCGATGCTGTGTGGCGCGTTCGGCTACCGCGTGCCGCCCGACGGCTGGCGCCCCGCGGGCTGGACGCCGCCCGCGCAGCGGAGCGCGATGATCACGACGCGCCACGTCCACGTGAGCCGCGCCTGGCGGACGCCCCAGTTCTGGCTGCTGTTCACGGTGCTGTGGATGAACGTGAGCGCCGGGATCGGGGTCATCGGCATGGCCTCCCCGATGCTGCAGGAGGTGTTCGGCGGCAAGCTGATCGGCGCAGCGGGCGCGTTGAAGGATCTGCTCGGTGATCAGCGCGCCCAAGTGGCGACGATCGGGGCGGGGTTTGCAGCGCTGCTGAGCCTGTTCAACATCGCGGGGCGCATCTTCTGGGCCTCCATGTCGGATTATCTGGGCCGCAAGCCCACGTACTTCGTCTTCTTCGCGCTGGGCATCGTGCTGTACGCCTTCGCGCCGTCCGCCGGACGGATCGGCAGCGTGCCGCTGTTCGCCGCAGTCTTCTGCGTCATCATCTCGATGTACGGCGGGGGGTTCGCGACGATCCCGGCCTATATCGCGGACCTGTTCGGCACGCGGTTCGTGGGGGCGATTCACGGGCGCGTCCTGTTGGCGTGGTCGGCGGCCGGGATCCTTGGCCCGACGCTCGTGAACAAGCTGCGGGAGTACCAGCTGGCGCACGGCGTCCCGGCCGCCCAGGCGTACAACACGACGATGTACATCCTCGTGGGGCTGCTCGTGATCGGCCTGGTGGCGAATCTGGCGGTGAAGCCGGTGGCCGAGGAGCACTACATGACGGACGCCGAGCTGGAAGCAGAGCGCCGTCTGGCGCACGAAGCCGGAGCAGCCCGATGAGCGCGCCCGTCGGTCCCACGAAGCCGAGCTCCTCGAGCTGGGTGCTCGTCGCCGTGGCGTGGACGCTCGTCGGGATCCCGCTGGCGTGGGGGATCTACCGCACCCTCCGGACGGCGGTGAAGATCTTCTAGGAGCACAAAACGACGAGCGCGCCCGACTGCGAGCGCGCTCGCGAGCAGAATGGTTGTTGCCCGGTCTAAGCTTTCTTCGCGATCATCCCGGCGCCCATCTCCGAGATATAGCCGAGCACCGCTCCGGCGATCAGGGCGACGGCGACCATCAGGTTTGCCTTGATGTCCGTGCCCGCCCCGCTCGCGGCCGTGACCGCCGCGCCGGCGAAGCCCCCTGGTATGAACGACAGAGCAGCCACCTTCGACTGCATGACGATGAGGAAGGCCACGACTCCGATGAGAACCCACGCCAGGTTCTGCAGTCCCAAACCGGCGATGAGGAGATTGCACAGCAGGACCCAGATGACTCCCGACACGTTCGCCGCAATCGCCTTCTGAAGTCCCTGGGTCTTGCCGCCGGCCGCGAAGAAGCACGCCCACGCGATGATTCCCGCCGGGACCGCAATAGCGAGGCCGGGGGCGAGCATCCCGCCGAACTTCACCCACAGGGCGATCAGCACCCCGATGCTTAGCGCCAGCGCCATCAGCATGTCCATACGACCAGCCTCCTCTTTATTGAGGACGACAGCGAAAACGGCTCCCGCGCCCGCCTCGGAGGGCGGCGTGGGAGCCGTTCCAGCGCACTGCGTGGATCAGCGTATCTGGCATCCAGCCTCTTCCCGTCGCCTGCACGGGTCAAGCGAGAAGATTCCGGTGCGGCTGCGGAGCCGCCCCACGCTACGGGCGCCTCCGAGGCCTGTCAAGCGGGATTCATGTGAATTGTTTCACAAGTGCGCGCCGCCCTCAGCGGCGGTGCGCGTACTTGAGGGCCGCTTCGGTGCGGTTCTTGACGCCCAGCTTCGAGAACAGGTGCTGCACGTGAAACTTCACGGTGTTGTCCGACAGGCCGAGTCGCTCGGCGATCTGCGGGTTGGTGAGTCCGCCGGCGACGAGGGCCCACACCTCGCGCTCGCGCGGCGTGAGCTCGCCCGGCGCGCCCGCCCGCCCCTCGATCCAGCGCCGCGCGGCCTGGGGAAACACCAGTTGCCCCGCGTGCACCTGGCGGATCGCGGTCAGCGTCTGTTGCGGCGACTCGGTCTTGAGGGCCAGCCCCTCCGCGCCCGCGTCCAGCGCCGAGCGCAGCGACTCGCCGTCGTTGTAGGCGGTGAGGACGAGCACCTTGGGCCGGGCGGGCCGGGCGCGCAGCGCGGCGATCACCTCCGTGCCCTTGATGCTCGTGAGCTCGAGATCGAGGACGACGACGTCGGGCTTGTGCTGGTCGACGAGCTTCAGCACTTCGGTGCCGTCGGTCGTCCACGCGGCCACCGTGATGTCCGGCTCGCCGTCGAGCAGGGCGCGCAGGCCCTCGAGCACGATCGCGTGGTCGTCGGCGAGGAGCACGCGGATCACGTTCTGGGTCTCATTCGGCCGGCAGCGTCACGGTGAGCGAGGTACCCCGGCCGGGCGCGCTCTCGAGCGCAAAGCTGCCGCCCAGCATCGCCACGCGGTCCTGAATGCCGCGCAGCCCGAAATGCCCGCCTTCGACGCCGACGTCCTCCTCGCTCGCCAGCACGCGCTGCGGATCGAAGCCGCGCCCGTCGTCCGAGACGGTGAGCGCGATCGCACCGCCGCGCCGCTCGACGCTGATCCGCTGGCGCGTCGCACCGGAATGGCGGTGGCCGTTCGCGAGCCCCTCCTGCAGGATCCGGTAGATCGCGATCTTGGTCGGCAGCGCGCAGTCGCCCAGGTCTTCGCGCATCTCGAACTCGACCGCCTGGTTGGTGAGGGTCTCGTGCTGCACCGCCAGCCCTTCGATGATCTCGCCCAGCGCCCGCCGCTCGAACCCGGGGGGACGGAACGCGCCGATGAAGTTCCGGATCTCGCCCAGGGCGCGCTCGAGCAGACCCACGGCGTGCCGCACCCGCTCCGCGGCCGCCGGGTCGGCGGCGAGCGTGCGCTCGAGCGCCTGGAGTTGCGACAAGGCCGCGAAGATGTCCTGCACCGGGCCATCGTGCATGTCGAGCACGATGCGCTGCAGCTCGCGCTCGCTGGTGGCGAGCAGGCGCCGCGAGGCGGCGCGCGCTTCAGCCTCTTCGCGCGCCATCGGGAGTCACCACGTACGCCTCCATCGCGAAATACTCGGGCAGGCCGAGCCGGTCGGCCCGGGCGGCGGTCTCCAGGTTGCGGGTCTCGACGCGCTGCCAGAACTCGCGGTCGTCGTACGCCCCGGGGAACGGCGCCGTGTCCTTCTGGGACTGATGCTTGAAGATGGCGAAGATCTTGGCGCGCAGCTCGTCCTGGGAGAGCGGCACCAGCACGTCGGCCTCCGTGAGCGACCACTCCTGCCAGGCGCCGCGGTACAGCCAGACGTCGGGCCGCGCCGTGTCCTGCTGCTCCAGCGCCAGCGCGATCGCCGCCCGGCACATGCGGTGCGTGCCGTGCGGGTCCGAGAGGTCGCCGGCGACGAACACGAGATCCGGTCGCGTCTCCTCCACGAGCGCCCGGACGATCGCCACATCCTCCGGCCCGATCGGCCGCTTGCGAACCTCGCCGGTGCGGTAGAACGGCAGATTGAGGAAGCGGGCTGCGCCGTGGGGCAGCCCCACCGACTCGAGCGCGGCGATCGCCTCCGATTCCCGGATCACCCGCTTCAAGTCCTGCACCACCGGCAGGTCCACGTCGCCGGGTGCCTTGCGCTCGAAGCTCGCCTCCACGGCGGCGTGCACCCGCCGCACCGCCGCGCGGTCGAGGCCGAGCGTGTCCGCCGCGCGGTCCACGAAGTCGAGGTGGCGCTGCACGTCGTGGTCGAACACGGCGATGTTGCCGCTCGTCATGTAGGCGACGACGATCGCGTTCTCGTTCTCCCACAGCTTGCGCAAGAGGCCGCCCATCGAGATCACGTCGTCGTCGGGATGCGGGGAAAAGACCAGGACCGACTTGCGCGACGGCAGCTTGCGGCGGCCCCGGATCTTGTCCCGCAGCCGGTTGAACACGACGCCGTTGATCGGGCCCGCGGCGCCGTGCTTCGCGAGCAGCGGACTGAGGTGATGCTCCGCGTAATCGCGCGCCGTGAGCTTCAGGATCGCCTTGCCCGTCTGCTCGGCGAGCCACACGACGGCCCGGTCGGTGAGTGCAGGCGTCCACTCCACGGGTCCGAGCACCCAGGGGGTCTTGATGCGGGTGAGCTCCGCCGCGGCGGCGAGATCGAGATACGCGGTGGCATGGGGGTGGCGCTGCAAGAACGTCGCCGCGACGTCTTGCGACACGTCCCCCTCGACGGCGCGCGCGACGATCGTGGCCTTGTGCTCGCCGGTGGCGATCAGCACCACCTCGCGGGCCTCGAGAATGGTCGCCACGCCCATGGTGATCGCTTCGCGCGGCACGTTGTCCTCACCGAAGAAATCCGCAGCCGCGTCCTTGCGGGTGACGGTGTCGAGCGTCACCAGGCGGGTGCGCTCGTCCGGGGAGGAGCCCGGCTCGTTGAACCCGATGTGCCCGCTCTTGCCGATGCCCAGCATCTGGAAGTCGATCCCGCCCGCGTCCGCGATGGCGCGCTCGTATGCGGCGCAGTGCTCCGCCAGGCTCTCGCGCGGCACGCCGCCGTCGGGAAGGTGCACGTGGGGGGGCGGGACATTCACGTGCGCGAACAGGTTCTCCCACATATAACGCCGGTAGCTGTGGGGGCTGTCCGGGGGCATCGGGTAGTACTCGTCGAGGTTGAACGTGATCACCCGCGAGAAGTCCAATTCCCCTGCCTGATGGCGGCGGATCAGCTCGCGGTAGATCCCGAGCGGCGTGCTGCCGGTGGCGAGGCCGAGCACGCAGCGCCCCTTCGCGGCCGTCTCCCGGGCGATGACCTCCGCGATCCGGTCGGCGAGGCGCAGCGCGAGGTCGTCGTGGTCCGGGACCACGACGGTGGGGATACGCTCGCGCTCACGCGGGCCCTCGATCGGGGCCCGCGGCGCGAGCCCGGCGCGTGGCATGGGCGCGGCATCCGGATTCACCTGGCGTTCCTTTCGTCCGTGGGCCAACGTACCCTCCCGGAACAATAAGTCCGGCCGTGACCCCGGCAAAGAAGCGTCGCCGGACGCCGCTACACCTTGACCTCGATCGTCGCCCCCCGCTTGTACCGGATGTACAGCCACGCCATGGGCACGACCATCATGCCGGCGGCGAGGATCGTGAGCGCCAGCAGCACCGCCGCGAGCAGCACGCCCCGCTGCGCCGTGGCCGCGGCCTCGAACAGCGCCGCATCCTGATGCGCGAGCAGCACGATCATCGCCTCGCGCGCCTTCATGCCCGCGGCGGGATCGACGCTCGACAACCCCTCGAGCACGGTTTGGACCAGGTCCCGGTCCGCGGCGGGCTCTAGGGACGCGCTCAGCGCCGCCAGCTGCTCGCGCAGGGCCGCGCGGATGCTGTCGCGCTGCGCCAGGGCTTCCGGCCGCCGGTAGGCGGGATCGGTGCTCGTCGCCATCTGACGCCACACCTCGAGGCCGGCGTTGTAGCGGTGCAGGGTCTGGGTCGCCCGCGCGCCGCGGTCCACCGTCGCCCCGGCGCGCTTGAGCGATCGGATCAAATCCAGGCCGAAGACGAGCGCCACCACGAGGGTCGCGGCGCTGATCGTCACCGCGATGCCGGGCCGGATGAACGTGTAGTCCTTCATCGCGATCGCGAAGGAGGAGCGTGGCATCGAGAGGCGCGGCTCTGGGTTCGTCATGAGCGAGGGCCCGTTCCGAGGATCAAGGGAGGGGACACGCTATCCACGCTCCGGAGCAGTGTCAAGCAAGCATCACCGCTCTGCTTGACGGGGTGTGCAGTTCGTCGCAATGTAGTGCGCGCCCCCAAGATGCTGTCGAACGGACACTTCCCCGACGTGGCGCCGTGCCTCGGGCCCGGCTGCCGGATCGGGCCGGTGTGCGCGTGGGAGCCTCGGTGACACGACCGGAGCCATTCGTCGAAGGCCGCCGCGAAATCCTGCGCCAGGCGAGCATTGCCTTGGGGGGCCGCCCCGTGACGGTGTGGGAGGTGTCCGCGCGGGCCGAGCTTGAGCCCCAGGGCTCGAGCGAACCCGCCCCGACTCATCACGACACCAAGCTGGACGTCGATGCCACCCTGCGGCGCTGGAACATCCCCATCGTGGAGGGGAGCCGTTGGGTCGGCTGCCGCGCCTCGGCGGGCGAACTCTGGGTCGTCGCCCCGGTGCGCACCCGGCCGCCCGCGCCGCCCCCTGACGGCCGGGAGCGCCGCAGCCGCGACAGGCTCACGCTCGAGCTCGCGGGGCTGTGCCTCGGGCTCCTCGACCGCCGCGAGTCCCAGCCCGGCGGCGCCACCGCCCGGCCGGATCCGCTCCAGGACATCACGACGTTGCCGGGGATCATCGCCCACGAGCTTGCCAATCCGCTGACGGCCGCGCGCGCCGGCCTGCAGCTCGCCATGGAGTCGCTTGGCCGCTGGACCGAGGTCGCGGCCGGGCGCCGGCTCGAGCTGCTCGACGAATTGGGTCAGATCGTCGACGACGTGGACCGCTCCCTCGGCTTTCTGCGGGCAGTGAAGGATCGCGCGCGCGGCGCCCTGGCGCGGTCGGAGCGGTTCGACGCGGTCCGGGTGATCCGCTCGTGCTGCACGCTCGAAAGTCGGGTGCTCAAGGAAAAGAAGATTCCCCTCGAGTTCGACTCGACCCTCGAGCGCGTCTACCTGAAGGGCGACCCCAACGCTCTGTACGACCTGCTCGTGAACCTGATCCGCAACGCCGCCGACGCGAGCGCCGCCCGGCCGGCGCCGATCCGGGTCGGGCTGGCGCAGGTGGGGAACGCACTGCGGCTGACGGTCCAGGACGAGGGCGCGGGCATCCGCCCGCAGGACGTGGAGCGCATCTTCGAGCCCGGCTATACCACCAAGGAGTTCGGCGAGGGCAGCGGCATGGGGCTCGTGGTGGTGCAGAGCGTGGTCCGAAGCATGTTCGCCGGGAGCATCGACGTACAATCGACGCTGGGCACGGGGACCACCGTGGTCGTAACGCTGCCGATTCCCCCGCAGCGCACCGTCGATCCGCGGCCCGAGGGCGTGGCGTCGTAACGCGTCTTCCTCGTCATTCGGCGTCGGCCAAGAGCCGTTCGACGTCGAGCGCCCGTGTGTGCATCGCGATGGCGCCGTCGGGCCCCCGCGGCCATTCGTGCTCCGGCCGGTCGCGATACAGTTCGATGCCGTTGCCGTCGGGGTCGCGCAGGTAGATCGCCTCGCTCACACCGTGATCGGCCGCCCCCTCGAGCGGCACCCCGGCGTCGAGCACCCGGCGCAGGCCGGCGGCGAGAGCTCGACGATCGGGGTAGAGGATCGCGAAGTGATACAAGCCGGTGGTCTCGGGGGCCGGGGCCGGTGCTCCCCGGCCCGCCCACGTGTTCAGCCCGATGTGATGATGGTAGCCCCCCGCCGACAGGAACACGGCGTCCCGGCCGTAGCGGCTCGTCACCTCGAAGCCGAGCACGTCACGGTAGAAGGAAAGCGCGCGGTCCAAGTCGGAGACCGTGAGGTGGACGTGCCCGATGCGGGCTCGCGGATCGATGGCCATACCGCTACATAGAACGGATTCCGGTTCCCTGACGCCAGGCGGCCCCCGGTTAGATTTCCGAGCCATGAACTCCGTGCCCAAGGTACCGCCCCCCACCAACGAGCCGGTGTTGAGCTATGCCCCCGCCAGCTCCGAGCGCGCCGAGCTCAAACGGGCCCTGAAGGATTTGTCCGGCCGCCAGGTCGAGATCCCGCTCGTCATCGGCGGCAAAGAGGTCCGCACCGGAAAGACGGTCGACGTCGTGATGCCGCATTGCCACCGCCACGTCCTCGCCAAGACGCACCAGGCCGGGTCTGCAGAGGTGGAGGCGGCGATCGCGGCGGCGCGTGATGCCTGGAGCGACTGGTCGGTATGGGGGTTCGAGCGGCGCGCCGCGGTGTTCCTCAAGGCGGCCGACCTGCTCGCCACGCGGTACCGGCCGATCGTCAACGCGGCCACGATGCTCGGGCAGTCGAAGACCGCGCACCAGGCGGAGATCGACGCCGCGTGCGAGCTGATCGATTTCTTCCGCTTCAACGTACACTTCGCGGAGCGGATCTACGCCGAGCAGCCGTTGTCGGCTCCGGGCGTGTGGAACTACCTCGACTATCGTCCGCTCGAGGGGTTCGTGTACGCCGTGACCCCGTTCAACTTCACCTCGATCGGAGGCAACCTCCCCACCGCTCCGGCCATCATGGGCAATACGGTCGTGTGGAAGCCCGCGGCGACGGCGGCGTTGTCGAACCATTTCGTCATGCGGTTGCTCGATGAGGCGGGGCTGCCGCCGGGCGTGATCAACTTCGTGCCCGGACCGTCGGCCCAGGTGTCCGAGCGGCTCCTCTCCGATCGCAGCTTCGCCGGGATCCACTTCACGGGCTCGACCGAGGTGTTCCAGGCATTGTGGCAGCGGGCCGGGATGCACCTCGCGTCGTATACGGCCTATCCTCGCCTGGTGGGCGAGACCGGCGGCAAGGACTTCGTGGTCGCCCACGCGAGCGCGGATGTCGACGCCCTGGCGACCGGCCTGGTGCGCGGGGCGTTTGAGTACCAGGGGCAGAAGTGCAGCGCGGCGTCCCGCGCTTACGTGCCGGACGCGATCTGGCCCCGGGTGCGCGATCGGATGCTCGAAATGCTCGCCGAGGTGCAGGTGGGCGACCCAGCCGACTTCCGGAACTTCATGGGGGCCGTGATCGACCGGAAGGCGTTCGACAAGATCAAGGAGTACGTGGAGGCGGCGAAGCGGGCTCCCGGCGTGAAGCTGCTGTTCGGCGGCGGCGCCGCGGACGCGGACGGCTATTTCATCGAGCCGACCGTGATCCAGAGTGAGGATCCGGCGTACCGCACCATGTGCGAGGAGATCTTCGGGCCGGTGCTGTCGGTACACGTGTATCCGGCGGCGCGCTGGACCGATACGCTGCGCCTGGTGGACCAGACGTCACCCTACGCGCTCACCGGCGCCATCTTCGCACAGGATCGGCGTGCCGTCGAGCAGGCGAAGACCGCGCTCCGGTACGCCGCGGGGAACTTCTACGTCAACGACAAACCGACCGGGGCGGTGGTGGGGCAGCAACCGTTCGGCGGCGCCCGCGCCAGCGGCACCAACGACAAGGCGGGCAGCCTGCTCAACCTCATCCGCTGGACCAGTCCGCGGGCCGTGAAGGAGACCTTCATCCCGCCGCGCAGCTTCACCTACCCCTTCATGGCCGAGTCGTGAGGTCGGGCGGCGCCCGCCCGCCCCTCCTCGTGCTGGCGATGGGCGTGGCGTTCCTCCTCATCGTGGCCTCGCTCGTGATCGGGTCCCTCGTCCGGCCCGAGTTTCCGCCATTCGCCCTCACCGAGCCGCACCCCGTCGCCGTGGGCGATTCGCTGGTCGGCCCCACGACCTACACCCTGGACGCGGCCGCCACCGATCGCTGGCGCTACTTCGATTTTGGCCGCAACGCCGCCGTGGACTCGGGACCGTGGGACATCGCGATTCGGCGCTTCCACGTGATCGCCGCGCCCGGAGGGGGCGTCGTCGATCTCGGTGCTGTGCCCTTCGATTCGGTACGCGAGCTCCCCGCCGAGGGATACCTCCCGAATGCCGCAGGGCCGGACACCACCAATCCTGGCGTGGGGCGGTGGTACAGCTACAGCATGCTCAGCCACCTGCTCACGACCAGGCACCATGTGTACGGCGTGCGCACGGCGGGTGGGAAGTACGCGAAGCTTGAGCTGCTCGCTTACTACTGTCGGAACGCCGGCACGGCGTGCATCACGTTCCGATACGCCTATCAGGGCGACGGCAGCCGGCGAGTCGCTCCGTAACGAAAGAGCCCCCGACCTCACTCGGCCGGGGGCTCGCGTTGTCGGTTCGGTTGGCGCCCTTATTTCGGCGGCAGGATCTTGAACATGCCGGTGCCGCACACCGGGCACACGCCCTTCAGCGCGGGACGGCCGTTGGCCATCTTGACCTGCTGGGCGTTCGAAATCTTGCGCTTGGCTTTGCACTTCACACAGTAGCCCTCATCCGCGGCCATCGGGGCCTTTCCGGCCTTCGCCATTGCGGTTCCTCCGTTCAGGGGCAGGGCATGGGGCGGGATGCGGCAGCTCTTGTCAGGGGCGGCTCCCCCCGGTTCACCCCCGCCCGGGACGGAGACAACATAATACCCCGTGCTTAAACCGTGGGAGCGGGGCCTGCCGGGGGGGCATCAGAAAAGCCGTTGCGCTTGTGAGTTCCGTCACAAAACGGCTTCGTGGCCGATCCGCCACAACGGCACAGGACAACGACTTCCGCGGGTCGGCCATCCTTCCGGGGGGGCACTTGGAGCTCCCGTCCCTCCGGGGTGACGATCCTGACCGGCCCCTCGACAAGCAGGGGGCCGTTGGGCTTCGGGGTGATCCGGGTCGGATGGTCCATCGGTCCAACTATAACCCCCCTGGGCGGCTCGCCCAACCGGGCCGGCAGGGGCACGCGGCCCGTGAACGCGTGGCGCGGCCGGAACGGTGGTGCGACGCGCAGGGTATCTTCCACCCGCTCTATATGAAGTCGCCGCTGTTGCTCTCGCTGCCGCTGTGCGCGCTGGCCTGCGTCTCGGAGCACGGACCGCTCACGAACCGGATGGCGCAGTCGGCGACGCCGTACCTCTCCCGGGCGGCGCGGCAACCCGTGAGCTGGCAGCCGTGGGGGCGCGACGCCTTCGCGCTCGCCGTCCGGCTCGACCGGCCGATCCTCCTCTACGTCGGGGCCGACGACTGCCGCTGGTGCGGGGTCATGGACCGCGAGGTGTACGGCGACTTGGGCCTCGGCGCGCTGATCGACTCACTGTTCGTGCCCGTCCGGGTGGACCGCGACGAGCGTCCTGACGTGGCGCAGCGCTATGCCGCGGCCGTGCAGCTGCTCGCGGGCCTGCGAGGCTACCCCATCACCGTATTCCTGACGCCCGAGGGGTCCGCGTTCTTCGGCGGGACCTACTTTCCGCTCGACGACCCCGTCACCGGGCGCGGATTGAAGCAACTGCTTCCCGACGTGGCGAAAAGCTATCGCGAGCAGCGCGCCTCGATCGTGCGGCGCGCGGAGCTCGTTCGGGAGCGCTCACTCGGGCGTACGACGCGGGCAGGCCGCGGACCCCGGCCTGCCGAGGTTGAGCGCGAAACTGAACTGGTGCGCGGCGCCGTGGAAGCCGCGGCGCGCAGCCACGCGGAGCGTGCCAGCTTCCGCTATACCCAAGCCGCGGACCTGCTGCTCGCCGCTCACGCCCGGAGCGCCGACTCCGGCTACCTCGCGCCGGCGCGGGCGCTGCTCGACTACATGATCGACTCCGGCGACGCGGCGCTCGCGGCGAGTGCCGGCGACGACCCGCCGCAGCTCGTGCGGGCGGCTCTGCTGCGGGATCTCGCGGCTACCTGGGGCGTGACGGGCGAGCCGCGCTACTTCGAGGCGACGCGCGACCTCGCCCGGCGGCTCGCCGGCGACCTCGCGCGGATCGGGGAGCGGCCCCTGTTCGCGGACCGCGACGCGTACGCAATCGGATCGGTGCTCGACGGGGCGGCGGCGGTGGGCGATGCGGGAACGATCGCGCGCGGCCGGGCGATGCTCGACACGCTGCTGCGGCGCGTGTACGCACGTGGTCGCCCCGTGCGTCACGCCGCAGGTGCTGGCTCGCCGGTGCGCGGCTTGCTCGCCGACCAGGTACAGGTCGCCTGGGCGTGCCTCGCCGCCCGCGACGCCACGGGCGAGGTGCGCTACCTCGACGTGGCCCGCGATCTGGTAGGGGTGTTGGAGCGCGATTTCGCCGACTCGAGCTCGGCGGGCTACTTCGATGCCGCGAGTACGGACCCGGCGGCGCCGGCCCTCGCCGAGCGGGCCAAGCCGGTGCTCGACGACCTGCTCCCCGGCGGCAACGGATCGGCGGCCCGCCTGCTGCTGCGACTCGGCCGGGCGACCGGCGACGCCGCCTATCGACGGCGGGCCGAAGCCACACTCGACGCGGTAGCGAGCGCGGCGGCAGGCGAGGGGATGCGGGCGGCGAGTTATTTCGCCGCGGCGCAGGACCTCCTCCGC
>JAEHDT010000192.1 GCA_016880225.1 Gemmatimonadota bacterium
CCGCGGGCCGAGCGGTCGGCGCCGCGGCGGCGCCGGGACGGCCCGTCCGCGGGCGCACTTGGGTGACGCGGAGCGGCGTGCACGTGGATCGGATCGCGAGCGCTTGGCTGATCCGCCGGTTCATCGACCCCGCTGCGCGTTTCCGGTTCGTCGCGGGAACGGAGCACCGCCCCGCGCCCGGCGAGCTGCGGTTCGACATGTACGAAGCGGAGTACACCCACGACGGCGACCGCTGCACCTTCGAGACGCTGGCGGCGCGGTTCGGCCTCGTGGACGCCGGTGTAGCCGCCCTCGGCGAACTGGTCCACGACATCGACTGCAAGGACGGCAAGTACGCTCGGAGCGAGACGGCCGGGTTTGAGCGGCTGATCGGCGGGATCGTGCGGCGGCATGCGAGCGACGCCGCGCGCCTGGAGCGCGGCGCCGCCGTGCTGGACGACTTGTACGAGGCGTTTGGCGGGGGCGGGACGGCCCGTCCCCGCCGCCGGCGGTAGCCTCGAGCTAACCCGCTGCTACTGCGAAGGTTCCGGCCTCGACCCGCCGATCGCCGCCCATGCGGCGCTCCTCGCCCATCCACAGCGGAGCGCCGACCAGGGCCAGCCTGCGGCGATCCGCAACGCGCCGCCGATCGGCCGTTGCCGCCGCCAGGACCTCCCCCGTGATTACCTCGGGGGGCAGGGGCCGGAACGACGACCACTCGTCACGGAACCAGTCGCGCGCGGCGCGCACCGCCGCTTCCGTCCCCGCCGCGGTGTCGAACAGGGCGATGCAGGTCAGGACGTCGTCGCCGGCGTCCAGCAGGTGGCAGGAGAGGAAACCTGGGATCTCGCGGACGATGGGGACGAACCCCTTTTCCGCGTAGTGGGCCGCCTGGCCGACCGTGCCCAGCCGCACCCGGTACCGCTTGATCATGCCGTGCATGAGCCCCCCTTCGGTTCGATTGCTGCAGCAGACCTCGTCCGCCATCGCAAATCCCGCGCCCGGGGCGCGGTCGGCCGCCGTGCGCCGCCGTGTGACCCAACTCACCCGCCCGCGGACCGTAGCCGCCACGAAACTGGCGCGCTCCACTTACAGCTCGACCGGTCTGGGCTCAGGAGACCGGCGTGGATGCACCACGGGGTGAGGCTAGCGGCCCGGACGTTCCCGGTCAAGCGCCGCCGCACCCCACCCCGAAAACGGAAGACTCAGCCTTCGACGATGATCAAGTACTTCGAGTTGGCCCAGAACTTCGCCGGGTCCGCGATCTTCACCGCGTGTCCCGTCAGCTTGCCGTCCTGATCCGGCGGCGTTTCGAGCGCCGACGTGTCCTGGCGCGACACGATCCGGTACGCCTTGTCGGTCGAGGGCAGCGGCAACTCCTCCATATGACGCCGGTCCGCCACCGTGAACGCGCTCGGATCCAGGTTGCGCGCGGGCACGAGCGTCTTGCCGCTCTTCCACAGGACGAACAGGAACCGGGCGCCGCCTTCCTCCTGAATGACCCCCTTCTGCTCGAGCTCGTCCTTGGTGCCCACCACGTAGTAGACCGTGTTGTTGATCGTGGACATGTTCTCGAGCGTGTCCTTCAGGGCCACGTTCTCAGCGGTGAGCGTCTCCACCTGGAGCGTGAGGGCGTCGATCGTCTCCTTCTGATTGTCGATCACGCCCTGCAGGTTCTGCATCGTCGCGGCGAGCTCGTTCCGTAGGCTATCGGACAGCGTAGTGAGATCCTTGATGCGCTGCTCGCTGGCCTTCAGCTTCGGCTCGATCTCCCTCACCCGCGCCGACATGTAGTGGATCTTCTGGATCAGCGTGTCGCGCGAGGCGCGCAGCGGCGACTCGGCCGACACCTTCAGCTGTCTCGCGGGGACGTTCACCTTGGCCAGCTCGCGGCTGATCTCGCTCACGAGCCGGGTGTTCTCCGCGACTTCCTGCATCAAGCGGTCGCGCTCGGCCGACGTCTGGGACAGGCTGTCGAGCCGGGCCTGTACCTCCGGAGTCGGGCCTTGCTTGCACCCTGCGGCGAGGAGCAGCGCCATGGGTAGCCACGCGGCGCGCGCAAGGGAACGGCGGGTGCGAATCATGATCTCGGCCTCCTCCTCCCAGGACTGACGTGACATGGATCACACGGCTGTTCGATGCGGGCAACCGCTGTGTGTTGGACAGGTGCTACACCGGATGGCGTGATACGGTTTCCTCTCCTTACTCATAGCTCCGCGCGCTCAGGAACGGCAACGATAGGCGTCACCGATGCTTGGGCCACACGTCACCGGGACTGGCGGGTGTGCGTGGCGCCCCCGGGGTGTAACGATCCGTAGCCCAGGGGTCGGCCGGTCCACCGCGTCCCCGTCTCTGCCACGCAAGTCACGGGCCGCGTTGGACGTAGCGACCCTCGGCCCTCACCACGCCTCGGCGATGCCGCGCGCGACGTGGTCGGCAATCGCCATGATGGTGATCATCGGGTTCACGCCGCTCGAGGTGGGGAAGGTGCTGGCGTCCGCGATGTAGAGCCCGCGCAGCTCATGCGCCTGTCCCGTCTCCCCGGCCACCGAGCGGGCCGGATCGCGGCCCAAACCGGCGCTGCCCATCTGGTGAAAGCTGATGTACGACATCCGGCAGCGGCGGTATCCGCGGGCGTCCGCGTCGTGGGCGAACCGGTCGAGCCAACCCCGCTCACCGGGCCGGGCCCGGGCGGGGGGGGTTTGCAGGGTGAAGATTTCCCCGGCGCCCGCGGCGGCCAGCACTTGGGCGGCGCCGAGCAGTCCCCGTCGCACATGTGCGGCATCGCCGCGCGACAGCTCGTAATGGACGCGCGGCCTACCCTCCCGGCTCACGGTCACGCGACCGGCGTCGCGATCGCGTAACAGTACGCCGACGATGCTCAGGTGCGCCAGCCGGCCGATGTCTTCACGATGTTGCCGCGCGCCCTCCCATCCAAACCCGCTCGCCGGAAGCGCGAAGTGCACAGGCGCCGTCTCGAACTTCGTGCCGTAGCCGCCGTCCTGGTCGGCGAATTGGTCCGAGTAGCGAGTCTGCAGCGCGCCACCCCACGGCTCGATCCGCTCAGCGAAGAAGCCGCCGATCGCGGTGGCCGGATGCAGATGCAGGTTGCGGCCGATGTTGGGGTTCTCGAGGCCCGACCGGAGCAGCAGCGCGGGTGTGTGCAGCGACCCCGTGGCGACAACGACGGCGCGGGCGTGGATGGTCAGGCGCCGCAGCGCGCCGTCGGGGGCTCGGACCGAGCCGATCACGCCCGTCGCCCTCCCGCCCTCGTGGATCACGCGCTCCACGTCGCAGCGGACGACGAGCCGGGCGCCGGCGCGCGCGGCGTCGGCCAGATACGTACGGGCGGTTGAGTTCTTGGCGCCGTGGCGGCAGCCGTAGCCGCAATAGCCGCACTCGAGTCCTTCCCGGCAGTCCGTGACGTTGCGGGGAATGAGATCCACGTGCCAGCCCAGCGCGCGACAGCCGCGCTCGAGCAGGGCGTCCCGCACGCCGGGCGTGGACCATCGCGTGCCCACGTTGAGGCGCGCGCACACGCGCGCCAACGATTGGGCGAATCGCGGACTGGAGAACAGCGAGAGGCCGGAGCGAGCGTCCCACTCAGCCCGGACGCGCTCGGGCAGCGGGAAGCTCGTCGTATAGTTGATTACGGTGCCGCCACCGAGACAGCTCCCGGCCAGAATGGGCAGCGAGCCGCTCTGCGTCATGACCAGCCCGCCGTCCAGATAGAGCGAGCCCAGCATGTCGCCCTCGATCTGCGTCATGTCTCGCGAGCCGGGGTTGCCGCCCTTCTCGAGCACCACCACGCTGCGTCCGGCCTGCGCGAGCACGGCCGCTGCGACGCCCCCTCCTGCGCCTGACCCGACGACCACGACGTCGCAGTCGAGCACCGCATCGCGGTCCACGGCGAGCGTGGCCAGTGGTTCGATGGCGGCTGTGGGAGGTGGGAGCGGCCCGGGGTAGCCGGCGGCCCGCCACACCGGGTGGGACGTGTCTTCGGTGGGCCAGCAGTAGTAGGCCACGTGCGCCAGACGCTTCAGCGCCTGAAACGCGGCGCGGCGCTGGGGCAGGCGGGAGAACGCCCAGCCCCTGAGCACGGTCTCGCGGACCGCTGGGGGCATGTCGACGAACGACGCGTAGCGGCCGCTGAGGGCCAAATTGACGAGCGGCGAGTCGAGGGCCGTGAGGACCAGGAGCAGGCGCCCCCGGTCGCCGGGGTCTGAAAGCGAAGCGATCAACCGCTCGACCCGATCGGGGCCCTGCGAGGTCCCGGGCAGCAGCGTTTCGCACACAGCCGCGATCACCGCGCGATGGCGATCGGAGACATGCTCGGACATGGCAGGCAACCTAGCGCCTCCGTCTAAGAGGAGGGTGAACCGAGAATGAACGGGGCACGATCCTGCGAAGCCCTCTTCATCGGCGGTAGCATTTCCCTTCACGCTCCCCCAGGTAATGTCAGTCGGGCGCGGACGGGTGCAACGTGAATGACGCCGGTCGGCGTGCCCCCCGCGCACAGCAGGAGCGCCCTTTCGATGACCGTTTCAGCAGCGGTTCCCAGCCCGCCGCCGGTCGACGCAGACCGCCGCGCGATCCCGTACGACCGGGATGACCGTAGCAACTACTCCGCGGAGATGATCGAGCAGCGGCGCCGGTTCGTGCGCGAATGCACGGGCGTGGAGCTGCATCATGTCGCGTCGTACTCCTTCGACCCGGCCGTCGTCCGCGGCAACGTCGAGAACTTCGCCGGGGTCGCCCAGGTCCCGATCGGCTTCGCCGGGCCGCTGCGGGTGAACGGCGAGCACGCGCGGGGCGAGTTTCTCATCCCGCTCGCGACCACGGAGGGCACGCTCGTCGCGTCGTACAACCGCGGGATGAAGGTGCTCAACCTGTCGGGCGGCGTGACCTGCACCGTGTCGGCCGACTGCATGCAGCGCGCGCCGGTGTTCGTGTTCGATTCGGCGCGGGAGGCGCGCGCGTTCCGGGACTGGGCCGAGGCGCACGCGTCCGAGATCCGGGCGCAGGCGGAAGCGACCTCGCATGTCGCGAAGCTCCTGTACATCGACCCGTACCTGTCCAACAAGTTCGCCTACCTGCGGTTCAACTTCGCGACCGGCGACGCGGCGGGCCAGAACATGGTAGGACGGGCGACGCTCGCCGCGTGCCTCTGGATCGTCGAGCACGCGCCCGGTGTCCGGCGGTTCTACCTCGAGTCGAACCTCGCGACCGACAAGAAGGCATCGCACGTCAACGTGATGCGGACCCGCGGCAAGCGCGTCACGGCCGAGGCGGTGATCCCGCGTGCGCTGCTGCTGGAGCATCTCCGAGTGGAGCCGGAGACGCTCCAGTACCACGCCGGGGTCGCCAACGTCGGGGCGTTTCTGTCGGGCGCGAACAACAACGGTCTCCACTCGCCCAACGCGATCACGGCGATGTTCATCGCCACCGGCCAGGACGTCGCCAACGTGTCCGAGGGATCGGCCGCGATCATCTACACGGAGATCACCCCGGCCGGCGACCTGTATCTGTCGATCACCATCCCGTCGCTCATCGTCGCGACCCACGGTGGTGGGACCGGGCTCGCCACGCAGCGGGAGTGCCTCGAGGTGCTGGGATGCTGGGGGAAGGGGAAGGTCAACAAGCTCGCGGAGATCGTGGCCGGGGTGGTGCTCGCGGGCGAGTTGTCTCTCGCGGCCGCGATCTCGTCGCTCGAGTGGGTGTCGGCGCACGAGCGCTACGGGCGGCATCGCTGATGGCGCGCTCCGCCGCTCCGGTCCGTCGCTCATCGCGCCGCCGCGCGCCACCCAGCGCGCCCCCCTCGACGCCCGTGGCGCCCGCGGCCTCCGCCGGCCCGGCGGTCGAGACGTACCGCCCCGCCCCACCGGTGGGCTTCGTCGGCCGGGCGATGACCGTGAACCGGCATCTGATCGGGCTGCTGTTCGGCGCGCTGGTCGCCCGCGTCCGGACGAAGCGGGCGGACGGGACGGGGGCCGGGCTCCGCTTCCGGCTCGAGCGGGCGCTCGCCGCGGCGGTGCGGCCGTTGCTGCGGCGCGATCTTGCCGACCAGCCCTTCCCGCGGCAGCTGCGCCGCCGCCTCGAGCTGCTCGGCCCGACCTACATCAAGCTCGGGCAGATCCTGAGCCTGCGCGAAGATCTACTGCCGAAGCCGGTCACCGCCGAGCTGCAGAATCTGCTGGGGGTGCTCCCGGTGGTGCCGTTCGAGATCCTGCTCGACGTGGTGGAGCGGGACCTGGGCAGGCCGACGGACGCCATGTTCGCCTGGATCGATCCGGAGCCGCTCGGCTCGGCCTCCATCGCCCAGATCCACCGCGCCACCACCCGCGAGGGGGACCCGGTCGTCATCAAGGTGGTGAAGCCCGGAATCCGCGAGACGCTGCGCCGCGATGCTTCGCTGCTCCGCGTCCTGGGCGCGGTGCTGCAATGGTTCTTCCCGCGCTACCAGCCCCAGCGGATCATCAGCGAGTTCGTGACCTACACGCTGCGCGAGGTGGACTTGAAGCGCGAAGCGGAGAACGCCCGCACGTTCGCGGCGAACTTCGCGGATCTCCCCGACGTCGTCTTTCCCGAGGTCTATCCCGAGTACAGCGGCCCGGGCGTGTTGTGCATGGAGTTCATGGACGGGCTGCGGCCCGACTCCGCGGCGGCGCGTGCGCTGCCGAAGCAGGACCGCGACCGGCTGGTGGATCTCGGGGCCGCCGCGATCATCCGGATGATCTATCGCGACGGCTTCTTCCACGCCGACCTGCACCCCGGCAACCTGCTCATCCTGCCCGGTCCGAAGGTCGGGTTCATCGATCTCGGGATGGTCGGCCAGCTCGACAACGACCTGCGTCGCAGCCTGCTCTACTACTACTACAGTCTCGTCACCGGGGATGCGGAGAACGCAGCGCGGTATCTCACGAGTGTGGCGCAGGCGAGCGGGGCGGGTGATCCCCAGGGATTCCGGCGCGAAGTCGCGGACACGTCCAAGCGGTGGCGCCGCGCGGCCACGTTCGAGGACTTTTCGCTCGCTCAGCTCGTGCTGGAATCGCTCACGCGCGGGGCGCATTACCGCGTCTACTTCCCGGTGGAGCTCGTGCTCATGGTGAAGGCGCTGATCACGTTCGAGGCCGTGGGCCACACGCTGCTGCCGGGGTTCGACGTGGCCCAGGTCTCCCGGGAGCACATCCGGGACGTATTCATCCGGCAGTTCAGCCCGCTGCGCCTGATGCAGGAAGAGCTGCGCGGCGCGCCGGATCTGGTGGACGCACTGGTCCGCATGCCGCTCCTCGTCACCGAGGGCTTGCGGGTGCTGGAGCGCACCACGCGCCGCCCCGCCGAGAACCCCCTCGCCGGCGTGCGGGGCACGCTGATCGCGGGGTTCTGCCTCGTGGCCGGCGCGATCCTCATGGCGTTCCACGGCCCGTGGCCGTTGTGGGCTGCCTTGTTCCTCCTCGCGCCGTTCGCGGCGTTGCGGCGGGGACCCTGAGATGACGCCGCGCGTCGCGACCGGGGCGCCGCAGCGCGCGGTCGAGCGGCCGCCGGAGGCGACGCGGCCCGCGCCACGCGGCGGTGATCCGTTCGACCCGGACTACTGCCGCGCGCTCGAGCGCGACACGCTGGGACCGGTGGCGCAGCACTACTTCCGGTCACGGCTGATCGGCGCGGAGCGTCTGCCGCGCCACGGTCCGCTGATCGTGGCGGCGAACCACAGCGGAAACGCGTTTCCCCACGACGGCATCGTGTTGGACGCCGCGCTGTGGCGCTTCGATGCGATGGACCCCGCCCTGAAGTTCCGGTCGCTGTTCGAGCATGACCTCACGCTCGTGTGGTGGATGCGTCCCTTCGGTCTGGACGACTTCTGGCGGCGAGGGGGCGGCGTGGACATGACGTTCGACAACTTCGCGCGCCTGCTCGCGCACGGGGAGCGGGTGCTCTACTTCCCCGAGGGCGTGCCGGGCATCGGCAAGGGCTTTCATCGCCGCTACCGGCTCCAGCCGTTCAAGACGAGCTTCGTCGTGCTCGCGGCCCGCTACGGCGCGCCCGTCTATCCCGTTTACGTCGTCAACGGCGAGTGGGTACATCCGTTCGGATACCCGATCCCGTGGCTCGACCGCGTGATGCAGCGCGTGTTCCACGTGCCGTTCCTGCCGCTGCCGATCGGATTGCTCGCGATCATCTTCCCGTGGATGTGGTATCTCGCGTTCCCGGCGCGGATGGTGTTCGTGGTGGGCGAGCCAATCGACGTGCGGGCACTGCTGTGGCAGGAGGGCGTGACCAATTTCGAGCGCCCGGATCGCACGCCCCTGAACCGCGTGGCAGGGAAGATCCGGCGGCTGATGCAGACGGAGTTGACGGAGCAGGTGGCCCGGCATGGAACCCGCCCCTACGACGCCCGCTCGCTCCTGGCCGGGCTGCGGAGCGCCGGTCGCAAGTTGTGGCGGGTCTTGCCGATCGGCTGGCCCGTGGCGTACATCCGCCAGGATCGCGACCGCCGCCGTCCCCCGGCGCGCAACCGCCTGCACGCGCTGCTGCGCGACTGGGACTTGATCGGCTTCTATCTGCCGTTCGGCTGGCCGCTCTTGTCGCTCGCCCGCGCCCTGCGGCGCCCACCGTGCGGGTATCGTGGACTGACGCGGCAGGAGCGCAAGGATGCGCGGGGTGACTACCTCTGGCGCCTGAGCGTGCGTCCCCTGCCCGAGTGACCCTGGGCCGCGACGACGCTCTCCAGCCTCGTGAGGGTTCTCTCGAGCTCTTCCCCGAGCGGTGAGGCGCCTCGCGCCGCGCCTTTCCCCTCCCGTCCGATGCCCGCGCCGGACCAGATATCGCGCTCCTCGTCCGCGAGGACATCACTCCGCAGGCGGACCCCGTGACGGGCGAGGCGCCGCTCGAGGTCCGCCTGCCGCTGCCGCAGCGTGCGGCGCGTGGTCTCGTAGGCCAGCTCGCACACCGCGCGCCGCGACGCGAAGCTGAAGATGTTGGTGAAGAACATCGGGTAGTTGTCCGGCTCGGGCTCGAACAGCAGCACGTCGGCGCCCGGGTAGCGGGTCGCGTAGGCGGCCATCCCGACCTCGAGCCGCGAGTGAATCAGCGTCCGGAACGTCTGCGACAGGATCGCCGGCAGGCCGCGTTCCACCAGGACGCCTTGTTTCAGCATGCGGCGCCGCACCCCGGACGCGATGTCGATCGGCACGATCGGATTGACGCACAGCAGCAGATCGACCCCGTGGTCGAGCGCCACCGATGCATGGAGTGTCTTGAGCAGCACCCCGTCCACGCATTCGCGCCCGTCAATCGTCACGGGGGAATACAGGCCGGGAAACGCGGTGCTCGCCTGTACGGCACGGGAGATCGGCACGTGGTCCGTGCCCGGATCACCGAACCGGATCGCGCGCCCCGACTCCAGATCGGCGGCGACCACCACGAGCTTGTGACGTAGCCGCCGGAAGTCGTCGGTCCGCCCCTGCTTGGTGAACGTGCGCTCGAAGTAGCGCCGGATCGGTTCGTTGTCGAACAGGCTCACGGGGAGGGCCCCGGCGAGCCGCGACAGGGAAGCGAGCAGCGTGTGATCCACCCCGCCCGTCGCGAAGCGCAGGACCGCATCCGCGAACAGCCGCGGCAGCATCAGGCTGCGCCGGCTCCACTCCTTATAGGACGGGGTGAAGAAGATCTCCGGCTCGAGCTGCTCGTCGCCCGGCGGGTGCCCGATGACGGCGCGGGCCATCTGGACGGGAGTGATGCCGTTGGCGAGCGATGCGGCGACCACCGCCCCCGCGCTGACCCCGACGTAGATGTCGAGGCCCGTGAAGTCGATGCCATCGAGTGCTTCTTCGAGGGCCCGAAGGGCGCCGATCTGGTACACCGCGCCCCCGGGTCCTCCGCCCGCCAGCGCCAACCCGATGCTCCCGGCGCGCCGCTTCCGACGGGCGGGCATCGTCGCGCCGTCAGGCCGGCGTGGCGGTGGGCTTCGGGGCCTTGCGCGCCTTGCCGCGTGTCCGCTCGACGCTCTTGGTCAGCTCCTCCACCCGCTTCGTGAGCGTCACAATCTCCTTGCGGCTGGGAATGCCGAAGCGATGCAGCGCCAGCGTCATCCCGCCGGGGAAGGTCGGTGTGAGCTTCTCGAACGCGCGGCCTGCCCGGTCGCGGATCTGCTCGGCCTTACCCAGGACCTTCTGCAGACGGGCCTTGTTCAGCTTCTCCACCTCGTGGCCCTTCTTCACCAGGCTGTAGAACAGCTTGCCGCCCTCCTGCTCGGCCAGCGCGAACGCGCCGAGACCGGCGAGCCAAATCTGCTGCGCGGACTCCCGTACCTTCAGGGTCGTCGCGCGTGTTTTCGTGGTCTTCGCCATGTGCCACCTCTCCTTTTTGATGATCCCACGGTTCCCCGCTCGAGCAGCGATACCGAGCGCTCGAGCCGGCGGAGGCCCGTTCGCAGGGCCTCCATCTCGCTCCGCGCTTCACGCACGGGTGTCAGTCGGTCGGCGGACGCCTGCAGCAGTCGGTTGACGCCCTGCAGCGCTTTCTCGCCCTGCCGGATCAGCTCGTGCAGGAAGCCGCTCGATACCAAAGACACGCCGCGGCGCTCGTCCTCGTAAATCAGCTGCGCCAGCGTTTGCGCGGTGACGTCCTGGCCGGTGCGGCTGTCCACGACGCGCAACTCCTGACCGCCGCGGATCCAGTCCCGGATCTCCTGGAGCGGAACGTACCGGCTTTCCTCGGTGTCGTAGAGCTTGCGGCTCCCGCCGCCGTAACGCTTGACCAGACGAATCATGGTGCTCCCGATCCGATCTTCATCCGATCTTCGTGCCTGTCGCAGTGCGGCATCATGCCCTCGTGCCGCACTGCGGAATCGTAGTGGGGTCGCCGTGAAAGGGCGGTGAAAGCGTGGTGAAAAGCTCAGGCTACTTGCGGCGGGGAGCCGGTGGCAGCCGCTCGAGCAGCAGGTGGCCCAGTGCCTCGAGCGCGGGCAGCCCGGTGGGTGTCTCAGGCAGGAGCGGCAGGCTGGCCGAGGGGTCGCCCGGCCCGAGCAGCCGGCCGAGCGCATCGAGCCCGCGCCGGTCGCGCTCCCCGAGCCACGCCATTAACGAGAGACCCGGCGTCACGACCCCGGCCGGCAGCTGTGGGTGGGTTTGGTTGACGACGATCAACCGCAGGTCGTGGCCCGCGTCGCGCAGTCGCCGCGCGAAGAACAGGGTATCCGGGATCCGTTCCTCTCCGGGGCCCGCGACGAGGAGGAACCCCGTCTGGCGGCCGCGCAGCAGGCGTCGCACCTCCGTGGCGCGCTCGTGGAAGCCGTCGTACAGCGGCCCGAAGGCCCGAAAGAACTCCACCATGTCCCGCAGCAGGTCGAGCCCCACCAGCCGGTCGAGCCAGGCCGCCAGCCCGCGGCCCAAAGGACCCAATCGGGTCACCTTCAGCCGGCCCTCCGCGTCGAACCACTCGCGGCGGGCGAACCGCAGCGCGCCGCTGTCGAGGAAGCCGGTGATGCGCTCCGGCGCTTCCAGGAAGTCGAGGGCCTGGCGGGTGGGCGGTGTGTCCAGAATGACGCGAGCGAAGCGCGGATCGCGCGCCACCTCGAAGAGGCGCTCCACGGCCATGTATTCGAGCACGCCGGCCAGGGTGCCGGCGAGGTGGCGGTAGAAGCGGTTCTCGAAGATGCGCGCGGCGGCCGCGTCGTCGGGCGCGTAGCGGCGCACCAGCGCGTCGAACGTGGCGCGTGCGTCGAGCAGGCTCACGTGGAGCGGGGCGGGCGCGTCCACGGCGACGCGCGTTTCGTGCGCCTGTGCCTCG
>JAEHDT010000193.1 GCA_016880225.1 Gemmatimonadota bacterium
CCGCGAGGTCGTGCACCGTCTCGAGCTCCATCACCTTGAGGCGGCGCGTGCCGACCGGCAGCGTGATGGTCACCGTCTGTCCCACCTTGGTTCCGAGCAGCGCCTTGCCGAGCGGCGACGCCATCGAGACGGGCATCTCGTCCTGATCGTCGTCGCCCTCGATGAACTCGCCGAGCGTGAGCGCGTAAGCCTCCCGCCGTTTCGTGTCGAGATCCTGCACCGTGACGCGGGAGCCGAATCCCACGCGGTCGCGCGGGATGTCGGCTTCCCGCACGCTCGACAGCTTGGAGAGTCGCAGCCGCAGATGGCTGAGGCGCGAGGTGACGAACTGCTGGCGCTCGAGGGCGGCCTTGTACTCCGAGTTCTCGCGCAGGTCGCCGTGGGCGCGCGCCCGCTCGATCTCCTTCGGCAGGACGAAGTTGATCTCGTGGTTCAGGCGCTCGACCTCGGCCTGGAGCTTCTGCTTCAGCTCATCGATCATAGAGCGACGAAAACTACAGGGAGTCGTTCCACGACGCCAAGACGCCGCGTGAGGCGAGTCGTGGAACTTGGCGCCATGGCGTCTTATATCGCATCTTTCTGACCGCATGCCCCTCAACATCCGCACCTACCACGAGTTGACGGAGCCGGACCGATCAGGGCTGGCACAGCAGATTGCCGCTCAGCGGCGCCGCGTGGCCGGGCGGCTCGCGGCCGTGGGGCAGGTGGTCGCGGTGATGAGCGGCAAGGGTGGTGTGGGAAAGAGCTTCGTGACTGCCGGTATGGCGCGGGCGTTGGCCCGGGCTGGCCGGAGCACGGGCGTGCTGGACGCGGACTTCAACGGGCCCACGGCCGCCCGGCTGCTCGATGCGCCGCGGGCGCGGCTGCGGGTGGACGGGGATGCCGTCCTCCCGGCGACGGTGGCGGACGGGGTACGGCTGATCTCGATGGACCAGCTGCTCGAGGACGGGCGGCCGCTCGGGTTCCGTGGGCCCGACGCCGAGAGCCACGTGTGGCGTGGCTCGCTCGAGGCGGCCGCGCTGCGCGAGTTCCTGGCCGACGTCGCCTGGGGCGCGCTCGACACGCTGCTCGTGGACTTGCCGCCGGGCGTGCAACGCTTCCAGGAGCTCGCCGAGCTCCTGCCCGCGGCCCCGGCCGTCCTCACCGTCACGATTCCGACCCCGGAGTCGCGCGACGCGGTGCGACGGGCCATGCGGTTCGCCCTGGAGCGCGGCTCCCGCCTCGCCGGCGTCGTCGAGAACATGGTGGGCGGCGCGTTCTCCGGGAGCGCCGGCGACGAGCTCGCCGCCGAGTTCGGAATCGCGGTGCTCGCCCGCATCCCCTGGCATCCGACGCCGGACACCTGGCGAGAGCTCGCCCTGCGCGTATGAAGTTTCTCTGCGTCGAGTGCGACCGGCAGATGCTGTTCGAGGAGCGCCGCCTTCCCGGCGACGGCACGCTCGCGGCGGCGTTCCGCTGCCCCCGGTGCGGCCGGGTGGTCGCGATGCTCGCGAATCCCATGGAAACGCAGCTCGTCGCCTCGTTGGGAGTGAAGATCGGGGGCGCGACGCTCGAGCCGCAGCCGCTCGAAACGGTGCGGACCATGGTGACGACCGGCAGGGGCGACGTCTTCGATGAGCGGAACGAGGAGCAAGGAAAGGGGAAAGGTGCCGTCCCCGCGTGGTCCCCGGAGGCACAGGAGCGGCTGGCCCGCGTCCCGGGGTTCGTGCGCGGGATGGTGAAGAAGATTTACGCGGACTACGCCAAGGATCGCGGCATCGCAGAGATCACGCCGGCCGTGATGGACACGGCGCGGAGCGAGCTGGGGTTGGAGGGGATGTGAGCGGCACCGTGGAGCGGAGGGTGCACGGGCTGCGTGTCGTGATCGATCGCGATCAGTGTGTGGGCTTCGGGGACTGCGTGAAAGAGGCGCCCGAGGGTTTCAGATTGGACGAGGACACGGTCGCCGTGTTCGCCGCGCCCGAGGCGGTGGAGCGGGAGCGGCTGCTGCGCGCGTGCGATGCCTGCCCGGTGGACGCCATCACCGTTTACGACGAAGAAGGCAGGCAGATCGTGCCTTGACAGCCCTCCGGGCGGCGCGCATACTCGCCGCACCAAGCGTACTTCGCATCGGTTACTCTGGCGGGCCCCGGTCCGCCATGACGGTCGGACATACACTCACGCCTGTCGCTCGCATCCCCGCACCGATCCCGGCGGTTGATCCCGGGCCCGGCGAGAGGGGGAGTGTATGCTTGGCCCGCCCCGCACGACGGAGGGGAACGTGCCGGTGTACCGCGAGATCTTCGTCCCGGTCGACAACTCGACGCACTCCGACTGGGCCGTCGACCGAGCCATCGAGCTGTGTCGCAAGTCCGGCGGGCGCATCACCGGCAACCACGTGTACGCCGCCCGCCTCCACGACGTCCGCTTCCGTCAGCTCGAGACCGGACTCCCCGCCCAGTTCCAGACACCGGAAGAGATCAAGAAACAGCGCAAGATCCACGACAAGCTGATCGAAAAGGGACTGCAGCTCATCGCCGACAGCTTTCTCGACCGGCTGGGCGCACGCTGTGAGGCGGCGGCCGTGCCGCTCACCCGCCAGCTGCTCGAAGGCATCAACTACGAAGAGATTGTCAACGAGGTGAACCGCGGCGCGGGTCGGCTGCCGGGGCTGATCGGCTTCGATCCCAACCGCGCGGCGGGCTACGACGGCGGCGCGCGGGTGCGCGGCGACGTGAAGATGGGCGAGAACGGTCGCCTCGTGGCGGAGGACGAAGACGCCGCCGCCCGCCTCGTCGGGTCGTCGGGGCGGCAGTACGACTTGCTCGCCATCGGCGCGCACGGGCTCGGCCGCCAGTCCTACTCGCAGCTCGGCGGCGTGGTGTCGCGCGTGTTGCGCGGCATCGAAAAGGACGTGCTCCTGGTGCGGGACGACCGGCCGTTCGAGGGCGGGCGCTTCCTGGTGTGCATCGACGGCTCATCGTACGGCTACCGGGCGATGCGGCTCGCGCTCGAGCTGGCGCAGGCGTTCGGCGGCTCGTTGTACGTGTGCAGCGCGTTCGACGTCGAATACCACCACGTCGTGTTTCACAACATCAAGGACGTTCTCTCCTACCAGGCCTCCAAGGTCTTCAAGTTCGAGGAGCAAGAGGAGCTGCACAACAACATCATCGACAAGGGCCTCCTGAAGTTGTGCCAGGCGAACCTGAAGCGGGCGGAGGTGATGGCACAGGAGTTCCCCGACGTCCCCATCAAGACGCAGATCCTGGTGGGCAAGCCGTTCCAGGTGATCATGCAGTGGGCCGAGGAGATCAAGCCGTCGCTGCTCATGCTCGCGCGCCACGGGGCGCACCGCATCGAGGGGACGGAGCTGGGCTCTCAGGCCGAGAACCTGCTGCGGCTCGCGCCGTGCAATGTGCTCCTCGCGGGGACCGGAGGGGTACGGCCGGAAGACATCCCCTGGATTGAGGAAGACGGCGTGGCCGGGCTCCCGTGGGCACCCGAGGCGGAGGTGCGGATCCTCCGGGTGCCGCCGTTCGCCCAGGGGATCGCCCGCCGGGCGGTCGAGGAGTACGTGCTCGAGCAGACGCACGGCGAGCCCGCCACCGTCACCAACCGGTGGCTGGACGAGGCGATCCGGAAGCTGTTGCCGACCCACATGCAGCTCATCATGGGGATCGGCACGGCGGAGGAGCTCGCGCTGGCGGAAGTGAAGGCCCAGGAGCAGATGAAGGCCACCAAGGTGGCGGGGCACGACGCCGATCCCGCGCCCGCCGCGGCGGAAGTCGAGGTGAAGTGCCCGGTCACGGGCGCCGTCAGCCGGCGGCCCCGCACGGCCGCCGACCCGATCGTCTGGACCGAGGAGGCGTGGCGGCGGCTCGAGCTCGTCCCCCTCATCGCCCGGCCGCTCGCCCGCAACACGGTGGAGCGGTTCGCGCGCGGCCACGACATCTGGCGCGTGACTACCCGCGTGATGGACGAGAACAAGCAGGCGATGATCGCCGCCGACGAATTCGACGTCGACACCATGATGGTGATGTTCCAGGAGCTGCGCGCCAAGCAGATCCGCGCCGAAGCCGAAGGCGCGGACGCGATCTCGCCCGAGATGCGGGCGTTCATCGAAGAGGCCAAGGCCCAAGGCATCACGCGCTGCCCCATCCGGGACATTGAGGCCCAGATGGGGAAGTGTCCCGTGAACTTGAAGGCCGTGACGCCGGAAGATGCGAAGGCCGCGATGGAACGGCTGCTGGCCGAGCGGGCAGGGGCCGG
>JAEHDT010000194.1 GCA_016880225.1 Gemmatimonadota bacterium
GGCGGGTGCCCGCTGGGCTGCGGGCGGCGGAGCGTCGCCTCCCGGAGCGTGCGCCAGCGGCGCAACGACCGCCGTCAGCCGCCCCATATCGGGCACGATCCGCACCCGCACCATGCCGCGGTCCGCGATGTACTCGAACTCCGTCTCCGTCAGCTTGTCGATGTGATCCGCAGACTCGGACGGCGCCACCTCGACCAGCAGCGCGTAGATGTGCTGGTCGGTGAGCGGCTGCCGGCTCACTTTCCGCGGCTTACCGTCCTTGACCATGGTGACGGGCTCGTCCGGCAGGAGGTACAGCTGATCGCCCTTCTCCCGGAGCAGGACGTCGACGAACGGATCGATCCGCGCTGGCATTGGCTCAGCTCAGTGGGCGCGCGTACAACACGAACGCGCGGTTCACGTAATGGGTCGCCGCGTGAGTCCACACGGCGAAGAACGGGTCGTGCGACGCATTGAGGTAATCGAGCAGCCGGGCGTGCTCCTGCGGCAGCTCTGCGCTGGCCCAGCCGCCCAGCGTGGACCCGCCGGCCAGCACCAGCTCGACGCCGAGCATGCGCGCGGCGGAGAGCCGCGCCGGGTCGGCGATCGGCGCCTGCCGATCCACCGACAGCGACACCGTCTGCACTTTCGACACGAGCAGCACGTCATCGTCCTGGTCGGGCCGGAAGGCGAAGAAGCCCTCGGGCCGGTTCAACAACTCGAGCACCGTTTCCGGCCCGTCGTGGTGCGGCACCCGCTCCATGAGGAAGATGTGGCCCGGACGCGAAACACCCTGGGTGAGCAACAGACTGGCGGCGATGGGCGTGCGTGGCAGGGACAGTTCGGACACGACGCCTAGCGCGACCCGCATTGCACGAGGGTCGGCTCCGCTCGGCCGCATCCGATCTGCTCGTCCATGCCGCTCGCGATCGGACCGCACGCGGTGGTCTGCGCGCCGTCGCGCGCGGCCTGCTGGGTGGCGCCCACGGCCGTGGCGCAGTTCGAGCGGCCGCGGAACTCGATGCACACGCGGCACTGCACCTTGGCACGCGCCGTGGTCATGAAGAAGAACAGCGCGGCGACGGCGAGCACCGCTGCGAGGCCGTAAAGGGTGGAACGCTTCATGCGCCTGCCTCCCTGTGGGGCACCCGTTGCGCCGCCGCCATGTGCTCGAAGGCGTTCGCGCTTGGTCTGCCGTAGCACGTGGCTTGCACCATCGCCCCCAGACCGTTTCAGGAGGGCAACGTTGCGCTACCTCGTCCGTCTTGTCGCGGCAGCCGCCCTCGTGGGCTGCCGCGATCCGCTGCAACCGACCGAGCCGGACCCGGCAGCGGCGCGCGCCGCCCTGCAACCGCCGTACGTGCTCACCAATCTCGGGACGCTCGGCGGATTCACGCAAGCGGTGGCCATCAACGATAACGAGCAGATCGCCGGATGGGGCTGGACGAGCAGCACCGGCGGCTCCCGGCATGCCTTCGTGTGGGAGCGGGGCGTGTTGCGCGACATCGGGACCTTGGGGGGCAACGGCAGTGTGGCCACCGCCATCAACGCTTCGGGCGTCGTCGTCGGCACGGCGCTCTTCGACACCGGCGCCAATCGAGTCTTCACGTGGAACGAAGGCGTCACCACCGACGTCGGTCCCAATTGGGGCGTAACGGAGCCCGTGATCGACGATGCCGGGCAGGTCGCATGGACGGCCCCTGCCGGCGCCGGCGCCCACGCACAACTGTGGGACGGCGCGACGACGCGTGATTTGGGCACGCTCGGCGGTGCCTACTCCTTCGCCCGGGCGATCAACGGTGCCGGCCAGGTGACCGGCACGAGCTACACGTCCGACGGGAGCGTGCACGCGTTTCTCTGGAGCCACGGTGTTATGCAGGATCTCGGGACGTTCGGGGGCGGCTCGAGCTGGGCGTGGGCCATCAACGACGCAGGCGCGGTCACCGGCGCATCATACGATGCGAGTGGGCGCGTGCACGCGTTTCTCTGGGATGGCGGGATGCACGACCTGGGTGCGCCACCCGGCGAGGAGTTCAGCGAAGGCATCGCCGTCAATAGGCGTGGCGAGGTCGCCGGGCACAGCTCTCCCTATCCGGACGGCGACCCGGTGAAACGCGCCTTCCGGTGGCGTGATGGCGTGATGGCGCCTTTGCAGGTTCCCGCCCCGTCGCCGCTCGATATCCGCGCACACGCGCTCAACGGTCACGGTGTCATCGTGGGCATGTACCGGGTGCCGTCGCAGCTCCACGCGGTCGTGTGGGAGAACGACGCGGTGTGGGACCTGGGCGCCCAGGGCGAGGCGCTCGCCGTCAACGGTCGTGGCGATGCGGTCGGCTGGGCCGGGAACGCTGCGGCGTTGTGGCGGCGCGCGGATGCATCGCCCGGCGCGCCGACGGTCGCAAGCCGGCGTTGAGACGCGACGAGGGCCGGATGGCAACCTGCCGCCCGGCCCTCGCGTGTTTCCCCCCTGAGCTTACCGCCCGGCGGCTGCCTTCTCCCGCGACGGCTCGTGGAACTGCTCCTGCTCCGTCGAGCCTTGCATCGCCGTCACCGACGACGTGCCACCCGTCGCGATCTGCGTGATCTCGTCGAAGTACGGAACGCCCACGAACTCCTGGTGCCGCACCGCTTCGTACCCCTCCGACTCCGAGGCGAATTCGCGGCTCTGCAACTCGGCGTACGCCGCCATGCCGCGCCGCTTGTAGTCCTGCGCCAGGGTGAACATGCTGTGGTTCAGCGCGTGGAACGCCGATAGCGTGACGAACTGGAACTTGTAGCCCATCGCGCCCAGCTCCTGCTGGAACGTGGCGAGCTGGGTATCGTTCAAGTGCTTCTTCCAGTTGAACGACGGCGAGCAGTTGTAGGCGAGCGGCTTGCGCGGATACTTCGCGTGGATTGCGTCGGCGAACTGCTTCGCCTCCTTCAGATCCGGCTTCGACGTCTCGAACCACAGCAGATCGGCGTAGGGCGCGTAGGCAAGGCCGCGCGCGATCGCCGAGTCGATCCCGGGCTGCACCCGGATGAACCCCTCCGTGGTGCGCTCTCCCAGGATGAAGCGGTGGTCGTAGGGGTCGATGTCGTTCGCGAGGATGGTCGCGCCGAGGGCGTCGGTGCGCGCAATGAGCAGGGTGTCCACGCCCGCCACGTCGGCGGCGAGGCGCGCCGCCACGAGCTTGGTGATGAACTCGCTGGTCGGCACCAGCACCTTGCCGCCTAGGTGGCCGCACTTCTTGAGCGAGGCGAGCTGGTCTTCGTAATGGACCGCGGCCGCGCCCTGGGCGATCATGTTGAGCATCAGCTCGTAGGCGTTGAGCAGCCCGCCGAATCCGGCTTCCGCATCGGCCACCGTCGGCACCAGCCAGTCGATCGAATCGTCGCCCTGCATGTGGTGGATCTGATCGGCGCGCAGCAGGGCGTTGTTGATGCGGTGGACGAGGTGGGGAACGCTGTCGGCGGGGTAGAGGCTCTGGTCGGGGTACGTATGCGACGCCGTATTCATGTCGCCCGCCACCTGCCAGCCGCTCACGTAGATCGCCTTGAGGCCGGCTTTGACGCACTGCACGGCCTGGGCGCCCGTGATGGCGGAGAGCGCCGCGACCGGGGCATCCTCCTGGAGGAGCTGCCACAGCCGAAACGCGCCCCGCTTGGCGAGGGTGTACTCGATCTGGACCGTGCCCCGCAGCCGGTACACGTCGCCCGCGGTGTACGGGCGCTTGATCCCGTCCCAACGGCTGTCCGTCGCCCACTCGCGCTCGAGCGCGCCGATCATCTCCCGCTTGTCCATATCCGGTCCGTCCCTCTAGTCAGTCGAGATAGTCGTAGGCCACCGTCGTGAGGAACTCTGCAAACTCCGCGCCGGTGGTGAGTTCCATGAGAATGTGGCCCGCCAGCGAAAACTTATCGGCACCGGGCCCCCCCGCACCTACCCGTTCGGGTAGGCTCGCCACCAAGTTGGTGAGTGTTTGCTGCACCATTGCGGCAGTCACGTAACGCCCGTCCTGCAGCCGCGCGCCCTGGTGCAGCCACTGCCACACCTGGGCACGCGATATCTCGGCCGTGGCGGCGTCTTCCATGAGGTCGTTGATGGGCACGCAGCCGGTGCCGGCGAGCCAGGCGGCGAGGTACTGCAGCGCGGCGGCGAGATTGGTCTCGAGTCCGAGGGCGGTGATCTCCCCCGCAGGCGCCGTGAGCAGGTCCCGGGCGGTGACGCGCACGTCGTCCCGGCGCCGGGCGATCTGGTGCGGCGCGCCGCCGGGCAGGTGGGCGGCGAACACCTCGCGCGCCACGGGAACGAGTGCCGGGTGCGACACCCACGTGCCGTCGTGTCCCTGACGCACCTCGCGCACTTTGTCCTGGCGCACCTTCTCCAGGGCCTGCGCGTTCAGCGCCGGATCGCGCTTGATCGGGATCTGCGCCGCCATGCCGCCGAGGGCGTGAATGCCGCGACGGTGGCAGGCGCGGATCACGAGCTCCGCGTACGCCTTGAGGAACGGCTGGTCCATCGTCACGCGGGCGCGGTCGGGGAGCAGGCTCTCGGGATGGCGGCGCAGCTTTTTGATGTAGCTGAAGATGTAGTCCCAGCGCCCGCAGTTGAGGCCGGCCGAATGATCGCGCAGCTCCCACAGTATCTCGTCGGTCTCGAACGCAGCCAGAATGGTCTCGATCAGCACCGTCGCTCGGATGGTGCCGCGCGGGATGCCGAGCGCGTCCTGGGCCGCGTTGAAGACGTCGTTCCAGAGACGCGCCTCGAGGTGGCTCTCGAGCTTGGGGAGGTAGTAGTAGGGTCCGGAGTCGCGCTCGATCAACGCTGCCGCGGTGTGGAAAAACGCGAGCCCGAAGTCGAACAGCGACGCCGCGATCGGCCGCCCGTCCACGAGCAGGTGCTTCTCGACCAGATGCCAGCCGCGCGGCCGCACCACGAGCGTCGCGGTGCGAAGGCCGAGCGCGTAGCGCTTGCCGTCGGGGCTCTCGTACGCGATGGTCCCGGCGACCGCGTCGCGCACGTTCACCTGGCCGCGCACGTTGTTCTCCCACGTCGGGGAGTTGGCGTCCTCGAAGTCGGCCATGAACACGTCCGCACCCGAGTTGAGCGCGTTGATCATCATCTTGCGCTCGACGGGCCCCGTGATCTCGACGCGGCGGTCCACGAGATCGGGGCGGAGCGGTGCGACGCTCCAGTCGCGCTCCCGGATGTCTCGCGTTTCGGTGAGAAAATCGGGCATGCGGCCGGCATCGAGGTCGCGCTGGCGGGCCGCGCGGAGCCCGAGCAGACGCTGGCGCTCCGGCTCGAAGCGGCGTGCCAACAGGGCGAGAAACGCGAGCGCCCGGCCGTCGAGGACGTCCTCGCAGCCGGGGGGCGGCGGCGCGAGCAGCTGGACTCCCGAGTCGATCGCTGGCATGTCTCACGCGGCGCTGGGATATCTAAGACTAACCCGGCGGCGTAGTTTAGACGACGGATATGACCGTCCGACTGCTCGTCGCCGGCCTCTGCCTGCTCGTCGTGAGCGTGCTGCTGCTCAAGGGTGCGCCGCCGGCGGTGCGCGGCGGGCGCTGGGCCGGCGGCGCCGTGCGCGGGCTCGTGGGGTTGCTGCTGATCGCCCTGGCGGCGCTCGCGGGTGCGATCGCCGTCGGGCTGCAGGGCTATCGGGCCTTGACCCTCGAGACGCTGGCCGCGACGGTGACGACCGAGCCCGTCGGGCCGCAGCGATTTCGGGCGACGATTGTGTTCCCAGATCGCCGCATCGCCATGTACGAGCTCGCGGGCGATGCCCTCTACGTAGACGCCCACATCCTCAAGTGGCACCCCTTCGTGAACCTGCTGGGACTGCACACCGCCTATGAGCTCGATCGGGTGGCGGGCCGCTACAACGAGGTGGCGGAGGAGCGCGCCCGCCCGCACACCGTGTTCTCGCTCACGCGCTCCCGGCCGGTGAATCTGTTCGTGATCGCGCGGCGCGGCCTGCTCGGGCCTCTGGTCGATGCGGAGTACGGCTCGGCGGCGTTCATCGCGGCGACCCGGCCGGCGCGCTACGAGGTGCGCGTCTCGACCACCGGACTGCTGATGCGGTACGTGCCCGGGGGCCCCCCGCCGTGAGCGCCATCAGCCGCCGCGACTTCGCGGAGCGCTTGGCGCTCGCCGCAGCGGCTCCGTTCGTCGCGCTCGACCTGTCCCTTCCGCCCCCCGCCGCGCGCCGGCGGCCGGGCGCGACTCCTTCACCGCAGCAGGCCGAGCCCTCGCCGCTCGCCAAGGCGCTGACCGAGGCGATCCGGCTGCGCTACGGCGACCGCCTGTCGGGCGAGGATCTGAAGACGATCACCGCCGGCATCGAGTTGAGGCTCCAAGGGCTCGAGCGGCTCTCCCGCGTGGCGCTCACGAACGCGGACGAGCCGGACTTCGTGTTCTCGGTCTACCGGGGGCCCGAGCGGTGAGCGACGACCTCGCCTTCGCCTCCATACCGGAGCTGGGTCGGAGCCTGCGGGCGCGGCGGGTGACGGCGAGCGACCTCACGGAGCTGTTCCTCGAGCGGCTCGAGCGGTTCGGGCCGCGCTACAACTGCCTCGTCACCGTGACGCCGGATCGTGCGCTCGAGGCGGCGGCCCTGGCCGACCGGGAGCTGTCCGCCGGCCGGGCGCGAGGGCCACTGCACGGGATTCCCTTCGGCGCGAA
>JAEHDT010000195.1 GCA_016880225.1 Gemmatimonadota bacterium
AGGAGCGGGATCTTGCCGCCGCCGCCGGGGGCATCGATCACGAAGTGCGGCACGGCGAGCCCCGAGGTCCAGCCGCGCAGCGCCCGGATGATCTCCAGGCCCTTCTCGACCGTGGTACGGAAATGCTCGGCGCCCGCCACTTGGTCGCACATATAGATGTAGTACGGCCGTACCCGCGCGGCGAGGAGCTTCTGCATCAGGCGCTTCATCACCTCGGGATCGTCGTTCACGCCCTTCAGGAGCACCGTCTGGCAGCCGAGCGGGATGCCGGCGTCGGCGAGCAGGCCGAGCCCCCGCACGGCGGCGGGGGTCAGCTCGTCGGGGTGGTTGAAGTGCGTGTTGATGTAGAACGGGTGGTACTTCTTGAGGATCGCGCACAGCTCCGGCGTGATGCGCTCGGGCAGGTGGCACGGCACGCGGCTCCCGATGCGGATGATCTCGAGATGCGGGATCGCGCGCAGCCGCCGGCACAGCTCGTCGATGCGGCGGTCCGAGAGCAGCAATGGATCGCCGCCCGACATGATGACGTCGCGGATCTCGGTGTGCTCCTCCAGGTAGCGGAATGCCGACTCGAGCTCGCGCATCGAGATCTTCTCGGGATCACCAACCTTGCGGCGCCGCGTGCAGAAGCGGCAGTAGGCGGCGCACACGGGCGACACGAGGAACAGCGCGCGGTCGGGGTAGCGGTGCGTGATGTTCGGGACCGGCGAGTTGGCGTCCTCGGCGAGCGAATCGACGAGGCCGTCGCGCACGTCGAGCTCCTGGAGGTCCGGCACGTACTGGCGCCAGATCGGATCGCCCGGCGACTTGATGAGGTCCACCATGGCCGGCGAGATCCGGAACTCGAAGTTCTCCGCCGCCTGGCGCAGCCGGTCGAGATCCGGGAAGCGCTCCGCGCCGAACTTCGCGACCAGTTGCTCCAGCGAGGCGATGCTCCTCTTATGCAGTAGTGCTTGCCAGGACTCCATGCGTCAGGTCCTTGAGATAGATCACCAGGTCGTCACCGGGGGCGTAGTAGCCCGGGAGGCGGGCCGCCTGGGTGTAGCCGCGCCGCTCGTAGAAGGCCCGTGTGGGCGCGTACTCGGCGCGCGAGGACGTCTCGACGACGATCAGTCGTCCGTTATCCGTCGTCAGACGGTCCTCGACCGCCCGCAGCAGCTGAGTGCCGACCCCCTCGCCCTGCCGTGCAGGATCCACGACGATCCAGTAGAGGTCGAAGGTGCCCGCCGTTCCCGGGGTCGGTCCCCAGCAGGCGTAGCCAACCAGCTGATCGCCCGCGTAGGCGCCGAGGAAGCGGTAGTCGTCGTCGCCCGCGAGGGCGTCGTCGAGCAGCTCGACGGCGATCGCGACCTCGTCCGGCCGGAACAGGCCGGTGGCCGCCGTGAGCCGCTCAAGCGGTGCGCGTTGCGCGCGGCCGACGGAACGGAGCGAGCAACTCACGCGCCGCCTTGGCGCCCTGCGCCTCGCGGAGCGCCACCTCGGCGATCCGGCGGACCAGCTCCGCGTAATCCCAGCCCGTCGCCTTCCCCATGCGCGACAGGCCGGCGTCGTCGTTCAGGTCGGGGTTGGGGTTGACCTCGAGGATCCAGGGCCGACCCTGGTCGTCCACCCGCACGTCGACCCGGCCGTAGCCCTTGCCCTGGAGCGTCCGCCACGCGAGCTCCGCCAGCCGGACGAGCCGGTCGGCCAGCTTCTGCGGGATGGCCGCCGGGCAGAGCGGCACGGAGCCCAGGTCGTCGACGGAGCCGGCTTCCCATTTTCCGGCGTAGGTGAGGATCGGCCAGGCGCCCTCGGGCATCCGGCTGAAGTCGATTTCCGAGATGGGCAGCACCCGGTTGCCGACGAACCCCACGTTGAACTCCCGGCCGGCGATGTATTCCTGGACGAGCACCTCGTCGAACTGCTCCGTCATCGCGGCCACCCGGACGCGCAGCGCCTTGCGGTCGCTCACGACCGAGCCGCGGTCGAGCCCGGCGCTCGCGTCCTCGGCCGCGGGCTTGACGATCGCCGGAAGCGGGAAGTCGTCCTCGATCCTCCCCTGCGCGACGGTCCACCGCGGAATCGGCAGGCCCGCATGCTGGAGCAGGGCGTTCGCGATCGCCTTGCGGCGGCATGCCGCGAGCGTCCACAGGCTCGCGCCGGTTACGGGAATCCCGGCAAACTCGAGGGTCCCGACCACGTGCTCTTCCCACTCGCTCCTGCCGTGGACGCCCTCGCACAGGTTGAACACGAGGTCGGCCCGCCGTGCCTCCTGGAACCAGCGCATGTCGTGGCGGACCGGGATGCGGCGGATCTCGTGGCCCATCGAGCCGAAGATGGCGCCGATCTCGTCCACGGCCTTCATGACGCCGCGGATGTCTTCCGCCGTCCAATCGGCGGCGCCGGGATCGTACAGGATGACGATTCTCACGCTGGTATCGCCGCCGCGCGGGATGGAGGCACGGCATGCCGCCGGGCTCCGTCGCCGGCGATCGCCCGGCCGCTCACCCGCCGCCACGCGATGCGCACCACTTCCTGGATCAGCTCGTCGTAGCCGAACCCGGCGGCGCGGGCCGCCTTCGGGAAGCAGGAGTTCATTGCGGGATCGGGAATGATGCCCGGTAGCGGGTTCAGTTCGAGGATGTTCGGCACGCCGAACCGGTCGACGCGCAGGTCCACCCGGCACCAGTCGCGGCAGCCGAGGGCGTGGTAGGCGTCGAGCGCCGTGCGCTCGATCTCCCGCCCCAGGGCCGTCGGGACGCGCGCAGGACACTGGAAGATCGCGAGGGGGGCCTCGGGCCGGTCCCACACCCACTTGGCCTCGTAGCCGTACACCGGCGGCGCGCCCTGCGGCAGCGTCGAGAAATCGAACCCGATCACCGGCAGGCAGGAGGCGTCGGCGCCGTTGCCCAGGATCGCGACCGTGAACTCGGGGCCCGGGAGATAGGTCTCGATCAGCACCGGCTCGGCGTAGCGCTCGAGCAGAAACCGGACGCGCTCGCGCAAAGCGTGCGGTGTCGCGCACAGATTGCTCGTGAACACGCCCTTGCCCGACCCCTCGGCCACCGGCTTCACGAATACGGGATACGGCAGTGCCATCCGCTCCAGGTCCGTGGGGGTCTCGGCGCAAGTGAAGGGCGCCGTGGGCACGCCCCGGTACGCGAGCGTCTCCTTGGTGCGGCCCTTGTGGAGCGACAGCGCCAGCGTGAGCGGGTCCGAGCCGGTGTACGGGATGTTCAGGTACTCGCAGATCGCGGGCACGAGCGCTTCACGACTCTGGCCGTGGAGGCCCTCCGCAATGTTGAATACGAGGTCGGGACGGGCGAGCGTGAGCTTCTGCGGGAAGAACTGATCGGCTTCGAGGCGGACGACGCTGCCGAAGAGACCGAGAGCCTGTTCCACCGCTGCGATGGTGGATGGGTCGTCCCACTCGGCGAATGCGTCGTTGGTGCTGTCGTGCGCCTTGGCGGACGCGGGATCGGGTTTTTCGTTGTATGCGAGACCGATTCGCATGTGGTCTCGGGTAACCTCCTACAAAAAAAGGCCGCTCGGGCGGTCTGTGAATCGAACTGCGTTGTCGAGTAAGACAATACGAAAGACCAGAGCGTCGCGCAATAGGGAACTTGGAAATTTTTTCGCGCGATGACGTCGTCAGACTTTGTGGTACGCGACGCGCGCGGCGTCCTGTTTGTCGTCGGCGACGTAGATCTCGAAATCGCAGAACAACGCGACGGCTTCGCGCTGCAGCACGCGCAAACACGCGATCGCCATGCGCCGGATCTCGAGCTCGGCACCTTCGCCCGTGCGCAGCTCCAGCATGGTGCGCCACGCGCGCGCGTTGCCCGACACGACGATCTTCACTTCGGTGGCGTTGGGGAGGACGCTGCGCGCTGCCTCACGTGCGACTTTGCGGCGGTGCACCTTGTCCGTGATCCACTGATAGCGTTGCATCAGCGCCTCAACGGCGCGGACGTAGGCGGCCTGGGCTTCGCCCACCTGCTTCTCCCATTCCGCCTCGAGCGCCGCATCGCCGAGGATCGCCGGCGGCACCACGAACGCCGCGTGCGACTCGTCCACGTAGCGCTGCGACAGCTGGGAGTAGCCGAACCCCGCGCGGTGCCGCACCAGCTCGTGCGAGCAGGAGCGCGAGATCCCCTCGATCAGCAGGACGTATACCGCGTGCTCGAGCACCGAGCCGTGACCCTGCTTCTTGATGTTCTCGAGGTAGTCGGCCGTGCTGCGGCTCGCCGGGTTGTGCTGGCTCATGTAGCAGATCCGGCCGGCGAATTCGGCGAGTCGCTCTCCGTCGGACGCCTCACCGTGCCACTGCACCGCGAGGTGGGGCGGCTCCACGAACTGGGGGCGGGCGATCAGGCTGACGCGGGGGGCGCGGAAGATCTCCATGACGGGTGCCGGGTGTAGGGTGTCAGGCGCCGGGCGCAGCCAGCTCTTGCTTCGGCACGCCCCAGGCGGCCGATCGCTCGATGTCGCGCAGGCGCCGGGCGATGTCGTCGGGAATCGGCGCCGCGTCCGGGCCGACCTTGAGGTCGGCGAGCGGTGCCCAATCGGTCGAGGGGAGTATAACACCGGGATTGAGGATGGATCGCGGGTCGTACGCCTGCTTCAGCGCCCGGAACAGCGCCATCACCTCCCGCCCGTAGAACCGCTCCAGCAGCCCGGCGCGCAGCCGTCCCACTCCGTGCTCCCCGCTCGGCGTGCCTCCGAGCCGCAGCAGCAGGTCGGCGGCGTCGGCGTACAGCGACGCGATGGCGTCCAGCCAACCGGGGGCCGACACGTCCGGGAGCGCGTTCACGTGCACGTGGCCGTCTCCCGCGTGCCCGAACATCGCCACAGGGACACCCCGGCGGTCGGCGGCAGCGCGAATCCCGGCCACGTAGTCCGCCAGGCGCTCGAGCGGCACGCAGCCGTCCTCGATGACCTGGAGCGAGCGGCGGCCGTCCGGGAGGCGGGCCAAGGCGGGACTCGCGAGCCGCCGGACCGCCCACAGCGCCTCCAGGCCCGCCCGGTCCACCGCCGTCGCCACGTGGGCGGCGCTCGCGGAGAGCC
>JAEHDT010000196.1 GCA_016880225.1 Gemmatimonadota bacterium
CTCGCGATCGTCGCCATCCTGGCGATCGGGGCGGCGGCGTTCCTGCCGGAGCCGAGCGGGCTGCACTGCGCGCTCGAGGCGTTGGGCTTCCCGGCGGGGCAGGTGACGGGGGTGCAGGCGTCCCGGTAGCCGGGTTCTGCTACTAGAAGCATGGTTGACAAGCCGAGGAGCGGGTCCTAGGTTCTACTAAACAACTAGTAGAACAGAGGACCCGCTCCCATGTCACTCCTGCTCGTCGCCCTCTGGCTCGGCGTCGTACTGCCGCCGCATCCCGGTCCCGCCGCCCCCCGCGTGCTGCGCGTCGTCCGCGTCACCGGCCTGCCCGCGCCCACGCTCGACGGCCGGCTCGACGATCCCGTCTGGGCGGGCGCCCCCGTCGCGACCGACTTCACGCAGAACTACCCCCACGACGGGCAGCCGGCGACCGACCGGACCGAAGCGCGCGTGCTGCTCGCCGGCGACGCGGTGTACGTCGGCCTGCGCGCCTACGACCACCCCGACAGCATCGTCGCGCCGCTCACGCGTCGCGACGTGTGGTCGAGCTCGGACTACCTGCACGTGGTGTTCGACAGCTACCACGACGGCCGCACCGCGTTTCACTTCGTCGTGAACCCCGCCGGCGTGAAGCTCGACGCCTATGACTACGACGACGTCCAGGAAGACATGAGCTGGGACGCGGTGTGGGACGTCGCCGTGGCGCGCGACTCCCTCGGCTGGACCGCGGAGTTCCGGATTCCCCTGTCGCAGCTGCGCTACGACCAGGGAACGACCTGGGGCGTGAACTTCTTCCGCGACGTGGTCCGCCGCCAGGAATGGTCCAGCTGGGCGCCGATTCCGCAGGGAGAGCGGCGCTTCGTGTCGCGGTTCGGCGAGCTGACGGGACTCGACGGCCTGCCGGCCACCCGCCGCCGCGAGCTCGTGCCCTACGTTCGCTCGAGTGTGACGCGGGCGCCCGGGAGCGCCACCGACCCGTTCTTCGTCCCCACCGCCGTCGCCGGCGCCGTCGGCGCCGACGCGAAGCTCGGCCTCCCCGCGGGGCTCACGCTGGACGTCACCGTCCACCCCGACTTCGGGCAGGTCGAGGCCGATCCCTCGGAGGTGAACCTGTCGGAGTTCGAGACAACGTTTCAGGAGCGGCGGCCGTTCTTCGTGGAGGGCGGGGGGCTGTTCCAGATGTCGATCTACGAGAGTCCGGGCGAAGTGCTGTTCTATCCGCGGCGCATCGGCCGGGCCCCCGAGATCGCGCCCGACGAGCGTGGCGGCTACGCCCGCTCCCCCGGTCAGACCCCGATCCTCGGCGCCGTGAAGCTCTCCGGCAAGACGCACGGCGGGTGGTCGGTGGGCGCACTCGACGCGGTGACGGGAGCGGTGTACGCCGACGTGCGCGACAGCGCGGGCCTGCCGCATCGCGACCTGCTCGAGCCGGTGACGAACTTCGGCGTCGCCCGGCTCCAGAAGGACCTGCGCGGCGGACGCAGCGCCATCGGGCTGATGGCCACCGCGACCGACCGCTTCGGGCTCACCGGCGCCGCGGCCGATACGCTGCGAAGCGCGGCGTACGCCGGAGCGCTCGACTTCCGCCATCGCTTCGGCGGCGCCACCGGTGCGAGCCACGAGATCTTCGGCGCCGTGTTCGGCTCGTTGGTGCAGGGCAGCCGGGCGGCGATCGTCGAAACCCAGCGCTCGTCGGCGCACTACTTCCAGCGCCCCGACGCGCATCACCTGACATTCGACACCACCCGCACCTCGCTCGCCGGCTGGGGCCTGCGGCTCCAGGCGCATCGCATCACGGGGCCGTGGCGCTACGGCAACGCTCTGTACGCCCGCTCGCCCGGGTTCGAGGTCAACGACCTCGGGATCGAGCATCGTGCCGACTGGATCGAGAACTTCACCTGGGTGGGCCACGAGCGCCCCCAGGCGACC
>JAEHDT010000197.1 GCA_016880225.1 Gemmatimonadota bacterium
GCCGCTCGATTGCACGGGATCGTGCCGGTGGCCCAGTCCGGGACGGCCGAGTCACCTCCGCCGAGTTCTTCTGCGCTGGAGGAACGCAAAGAAGCGGTCCGCAAAGAGCCGACTGACCCCCGCGCCAGGCTGGAACTCGGCATGGCCTACGCCCAGGCGGAGCAGTACGAATTCGCGATGGCCGAACTGGTGGAGGCGATCCGCCTCAATCCGGACAACAAAGACAACCTGTCGGCCCGTGCGAATATTCATCTCGGTCATATCCTTCTGGCGATCGATCGCGTCCCACTGGCGATCAATGCCTTTCGCGAAGCGCTGAGACTCGGCTGGAAAGACACCGGCGTGTACATGGCGTTGGGACAGGCCTACGCCCGGGCCCGCGGAGCAGGCCGCGCCGCCCCCGGAACGGGCGCAGCACCCGGCGCCGCCGTCGCGGCCGCTGCCGACGGCCGACGTCCCCTACAGCTCCGTCGACACGGGCACGATCGCCCCCGGCATGGGAGAGAAGGACGTGTACTCGCTGTGGGGTCCGCCGGCGGACGTGCGGCGTCAGGGGGAATTCACGTATCTGTTCTTCCCCAACGGCTGCGAGCGCACGTGCGGGACGGCCGACGTCGTCATCCTGCAGAACGGGCAGGTCGTGGACGCCGTGCTGCGGTGGCCCGGGCACGGCTACAGCGGCCAGTCGTCGTCGCCCGCGGCCACGCCACCCCACGGTCCCGCCCGCCCCGGCGGCGACACGCTCACCGTGAAACCTTCGACGCCCTGAGGCCGATGCCCGACAAGCCGAGCAAGAACGAAGAGGAGTACTTCGCGAGACGGGACGCGGAGCTGTTGCGGCAGCAGCGCGCCAGCGTCCAGAAGGCCGCAGCCGAGGCCGAGCGCCGGTCGCACTACATGAAGTGTCCCAAGTGCGGCTACGATTTGATCACCGGCGAGTGGCAGGGAGTACAAATCGATCAGTGTACCCATTGTCACGGCCTGTGGTTCGACGCGGGTGAGGCCGAGAGCATCATGGCCCATCCGCACCCCAACGTCATCGCCCGCGTGTTCCGCGCGGTGATGCGCGGCGTCTCCGGAGCGAGGGCGTCCGACGCGTGACGCGGGTCGCCCTCGCTCCCACACCGTTCCAAGGCGACCCACCGATCACGCCGCAGCTGGTCCGCGAGCACAACCTCACCGACGCCGAATACGCGCGCATCACCGCGCTGCTCGGGCGGACGCCGACGTTCGCCGAGCTGGGGGTGTTTTCCGCCCTGTGGAGCGAGCACTGCTCGTACAAACACTCCCGGCTCGTCCTGAAAACCTTCCCCACCACGGGAGCCCAGGTGGTCCAGGGGCCGGGCGAGAACGCGGGCGTGCTGCGGCTCCCCGACGGCTGGGCGGTGGCCTTCAAGATCGAGTCGCACAATCACCCGTCGGCGGTCGAGCCCTATCAAGGCGCGGCGACGGGCGTCGGCGGCATCCTGCGCGACGTCTTCACGATGGGCGCCCGTCCCGTGGCGCTCCTCAACAGCCTGCGCTTCGGCCCGCTCGACGACGCCCGTAACCGCTACCTGTGCGCGGGCGTGGTGAAGGGCGTTGGCGACTACGGCAACTGCGTCGGCGTTCCCACGCTGGGCGGCGAAGTGGACTTCGCCTCCGGCTACAGCGGCAACCCGCTCGTCAACGCCATGTGCGTCGGAGTCCTCAAGGAGCGCGACCTGATCACGGCCGCGGCGCACGGCGTCGGGAACGTGCTGCTGGTGGTGGGATCGCGCACCGGCCGGGACGGCATCCACGGGGCGTCGTTCGCGTCCGAAGAGCTGACGCACGAGAGCGAGCGGCGGCGGCCGCAGGTTCAGGTGGGCGACCCGTTCACCGAGAAGCTGCTGCTCGAGGCCAGTCTCGAACTGATCGCTTCCGGTCACATCGTCGCGATCCAGGATATGGGGGCCGCCGGCCTCACGTCGTCCTCGGCCGAGATGGCCGCGCGGGGCGGCGTCGGCGTCGAGATCGACCTGTCGCTCGTTCCCACGCGCGAGCCGGGGATGACGCCGTACGAGATCCTCCTGTCCGAGTCGCAGGAGCGCATGCTGGTCGTGGCGAAGGCGGACCGGGTGGCGGCCTTGCAGGCGATCGCCGCGAAATGGGAGCTCACGGCGACGCCGATCGGCCGCGTGACGGACGACGGTATGTATCGGGCGACGTGGCGGGAGCAGGTCGTCGTCCTGATCCCGGGCCGGCGGCTGATCGAGGATTGCCCGGTGTACGATCCGGAATCCCGGGAAGACGAAGCGACCATCCGCCTGCGGTCGGCACGTCCCGCTGGCTCGGTCCCGCCCCCGGATGCCGGCGAGGCGCTGCTCGCGTTGCTCGATCATCCGCCCGTCGCCTCGAAGCGCTGGGTCTACGAGCAGTACGACTCGACGGTGCAGGCGGGCACCGTGATCGGACCGGGCGGCGACGCGGGAGTGATCCGGATTCGGGGCGCCGAGTTCGGGATCGCGGTCACCACGGACTGCAATGCGCGCTACGTCCGGCTCGACCCGTACGAAGGAGGCAAGGCCGCCGTGGCGGAGGCCGCGCGTAACATCGCCTGCACCGGCGCGCGGCCGCTCGGCATCACGGACTGCCTGAACTTCGGCAATCCCGAGCGCCCGGCGGTGTTCCACCAGTTCCGGGAAGCGTGCCGGGGCATCGCCGACGCCTGCCGGGCGCTCGACACGCCGGTGACGGGCGGGAACGTCTCCTTCTACAACGAGAGTCCGGTGGGCGCCGTGGATCCCACCCCGGTGGTGGGCATGGTCGGGCTGCTGTCGCACGTGGAGCGCGCCGTGCCGAGCCATGCGCGCGCTCCGGCTGACGTTGTCCTCGTGCTGGGCGAGACGCGGGCCGAGCTGGGCGCATCGCAGCTGTGGGAGGCGGTGTACCGGTTCGTGGGCGGGCAGCCGCCGCGCGTCGATCTCGAGGCCGAGCGCCGCCTGGTGGACTATCTCGTGACCGCGGCCGGGCGGGGCTTGCTCCGGTCCGCACACGACTGCTCGCAGGGTGGCCTCGGCGTGGCGCTCGCGGAGGTCGCGATGGGCGGCGCGTACGACGAGACCGGGTTCGGCTTGGAGATCGACCTCTCGCCATACGCCCCCGGGCTCGCGGCGCTCGACGTGTTGTTCAGCGAATCGCACGGTCGCGCCGTCGTCACCTGCCGCCCCGAGCGCGCTGCGGCGGTGGCGGCCTTGGCGCAGGAGCTCGGCGTGCCCGCGTGGCGCGTCGGTGTGGTGGGTGAGCGCGGCGACGCGTTCCGAGTGCACCTGCGCGACGCGCTCGTGGAGCACCCCGTGGACCGGCTGCGCCAGGTATATTTCTCGAGTCTCGCGCGACGCATGGGAGATTGACGGACCAATGTGCGGCATCATCGGTGTCACCGGCGTCCCCGACGCAGCCCGCGTCGCCTATCTCGGCTTGTACAGCCTGCAGCATCGCGGCCAGGAGTCAGCGGGCATCGTCGCCGCCGACGGCGCCGGCGTAGCGCGATCGCATCGCGGGATGGGCCTCGTTTCGGACATCTTCAACGAGCACGTGCTGAGCGAGCTGCCCGGAGACGTCGCGATCGGCCACACGCGCTACTCCACGGCGGGCAGCTCGGTCCTCGCCAACGCCCAGCCGATGCTCGCGCGCTACCGCGAGGGCCCCCTCGCCCTGGCGCACAACGGCAACCTCACCAACGCGGGCCAGCTGCGGTCGGATCTCGTCGCCAAAGGCTCCCTGTTCCAGAGCTCCTCGGACAGCGAGGTGCTAGTGCACCTGATCGCCCGCTCCGAAGCACGCGAGCCGGAGGACCAGCTGCTCGACGCCCTCGAGCGCGTGGAGGGCGCCTATTCGCTCCTCATCACCATCGGCCGCACGCTGTACGCCATCGTGGATCCGCGGGGCTTCCGGCCCCTGGTCCTGGGCCGGCTGGGGCGCGGTTGGGTGGTGGCGTCCGAAACGTGTGCCCTCGACATCACCGGCGCGACTCTGGTGCGGGAGCTCGAGCCCGGCGATTTCATCCGCCTCCACGGGGAGGACATGGACTCGCTGCCCCGGCTCCCTACGCGCCCGCACCACCGCTGCGTGTTCGAGCTCGTTTACTTCTCTCGCCCCGACAGCACCGTGTTTCACCGCTCGGTGGACGGAGTGCGCCGGGCGCTGGGCCGCGAGCTCGCGCGCGAGCACCCGGCCCCAGGCGCCGACTGCGTGTTTTCGGTGCCCGACTCGTCCAACGCGATGGCGCTGGGCTTCTCGGAGCAATCCGGCGTGAAGCTCGAGCACGCGCTCATCCGCAATCACTACGTCGGCCGCACCTTCATCCATCCCGCCCAGGCGGGGCGCATGGCGAAGGTCAAGATCAAGTTCAACCCGGTGCGCGAAGTATTACGGGGCAAGAAGGTCGTCGTGGTGGACGACTCGATCGTCCGCGGCACGACGAGCCGGGCGCTGGTGCAGCTGATCCGCCAGGCCGGTGCCGCGGAGGTTCACTTCCGCGTCGCGTCCCCGCCGATCACCGGCCCGTGCTACTACGGCATCGACACGCCCACAAAGGGCGAGCTGATCGGGTCGAGCCACGATGTCGTGCAGATCCGCGAGCACTTGGGCGTGGACAGTCTTGGGTATCTCTCGCTCGACGGCATGCTCCGGGCCGCGGGCGGCGATCCCGCCGAGTTCTGTCACGCCTGCTTCTCGGGCGACTATCCCACGCAGATTCCGGACGACGATCTCGCGAGGGCGCGGCACGCCGCCCCCCTGCACCCGCTCGTAGTCTGATCCGCCGGTGCCGGCGCTCGAGCGGTGGGTGTACTTCTTCGGGCCCGGCCGGGCCGACGGCTCCGCCGCCATGCGCGACATCCTCGGCGGCAAGGGTGCCGGGCTCGCCGAGATGGCGAACCTGGGTCTGCCGGTGCCGCCCGGGTTCACGATCTCGGCGAAACTGTGCATCGCCTACCTCGAGCACGGCACCTTCCCCGACGAGCTGCGTGAGGAGGTGGACCGTCACCTGAAGCAACTCGAGCAGGCGACGAAGAAGCGGTTCGGCGACGCCCGCAACCCCCTGCTCGTGTCGGTTCGCTCCGGCGCCGCCGTCTCGATGCCCGGGATGATGGAGACGATCCTGAACCTCGGGCTGAACGACCAGACCGTGCAGGGGCTCGTCAGCGGCTCGAAGAATCCCCGGTTCGCGTTCGACTCCTACCGGCGGTTCGTCCAGATGTACGGCGACGTGGTGTTCGACCTCGGCAAGGACCCGTTCGAGGAGGTGCTGGCCGAGGCGAAAGCGCGGCGACGGGTGCAGCGCGATATCGACCTGCCGGTGGACGACCTGCAGGCCCTGGTGCGGGAATTCAAGTCCATCATCCAGGCCAAGTCAGGCCTCCCCTTCCCCGAAGAGCCGTCGGCCCAGCTGTGGGGCGCCATCGAGGCCGTCTTCAAGAGCTGGCGGACGCGCCGGGCGGCCGACTACCGCCGGGTCCACGGCATTCCGGACGACCTGGGGACCGCCGTCAACGTGGTGGCCATGGTCTACGGCAACATGGGCGACGACTGCGGGACCGGCGTCGCCTTCACGCGCGACTGCCGCACCGGCGAGGCCGTGCTGAACGGGGACTTCCTCACGAACGCCCAGGGCGAGGACGTCGTCTCCGGCGCCCGCACGCCCGAGCCCATCGCGCGCATGAAGCGCGGCAAGTTCGCCAAGGTGTACCGCGAGCTCGAGCGCATCGCGGCCAAGCTGGAGCGGCACTTCAAGGACGTTCAGGACATCGAATTCACGTTCGAGCACGGCCGGCTGTACATGCTGCAGACCCGGCGCGCGCAGCGCACCGGCCTGGCGGCGGTGCGGATCGCGGTGGAGATGGTCGCCGAGCGCCGCATTACGGAGGACGAGGCGGTGCAGCGCGTACCACCGCAGGACCTGGACCAAGTGTTCCATCCGATGGTGGACCCCCGGGCCGCGGTGACCCTCGTGGCGAAAGGCCTGCCCGCGTCCCCCGGCGCCGCCATAGGCGAGGCGGTATTCGACGCGGACGAGGCCGAAACCCTCGCCAAGCGTGGCCGCCCGGTGATCCTGGTGCGTCCCGAGACGAGCCCGGAGGACTTCCACGGCATCGTGGCCGCAAAGGCCGTCCTCACCGCACGGGGCGGCATGACCAGCCATGCCGCGATCGTGGCCCGCGGCATGGGCAAGACCTGCGTGGTGGGAGCGACGGAGATCGAGGTGGATCTAAGGACGGGCGGCGGTCGGTTCCGCGCCAACGGCCGCGTCGTGAAGAAGGGCCAGGTCATCACGGTGGACGGCACCACCGGCCGGGTGCTGCTCGGCGCCGTGAAGCTGGTGGAGCCCAAGCTGGGCGCGCACTACGCGAAGCTGATGGCCTGGGCCGACGCCCGCCGCCGCCTGCGCGTGCGCGCCAACGCCGACACCCCCGCCGACGCGGCGCGGGCCCGCGAGCTCGGCGCCGAGGGGATCGGCCTGTGCCGCACGGAGCACATGTTCTTTCAGGGCGACCGGATCACGGCGATGCGCGAGATGATCGTCGCGCCCGACGCCGGCGGGCGGCGCCGCGCGCTCGCGAAGCTGCTCCCGATGCAACGCGCCGACTTCGAGGGGATGTTCGAGGCGATGGCCGGCTACCCCGTCACGATCCGGCTGCTCGATCCGCCGCTCCACGAGTTCCTGCCACACACCCGCGATGAGCTCGCGACCCTGGCGCGCGCCATGAAGCGGCCGGCCACGGAGCTGCAGCGCCTGGTCGCGTCGCTCACGGAGGCCAACCCGATGCTCGGCCATCGCGGCTGCCGCCTGGGCATCACTTATCCCGAGATCACCGAGATGCAGGCGCGGGCGATCTTCGAGGCGGCCTGCCGCGTGGTGGGGCGCGGCAAGAAAGTCACGGTGGAAGTGATGATTCCGCTCGTGGCCATCGTGGAAGAGCTGCGGCACCAGACCGAGATCGTGCGGCGGGTGGCGCGGGAGGTGTTTCAGGCCGAGGGACGGGCGGTGCCGTACATGGTAGGCACGATGATCGAGCTGCCGCGCGCGGCGCTTTGCGCCGACGAGATCGCCCGCCAGGCGGAGTTCTTCTCCTTCGGGACCAACGACCTCACCCAGACCACGTTCGGACTGTCGCGCGACGACGCCGGACGGTTCCTGCCGTATTACGTGGAGCACGGCATCCTGAAAGACGACCCCTTCCAGGTTCTGGACCAGGAGGGGGTCGGGAAGCTCGTCGAGCTGGCGGTCCGGCTGGGCCGGGGCAGCCGTCACGACTTGAAGACCGGTATCTGCGGCGAGCACGGCGGCGAGCCCGCATCGGTGAAGTTCTGCCACCGCGCGGGCTTGAATTACGTGTCGTGCTCCCCGTTCCGGGTCCCCATCGCCCGCCTCGCCGCGGCCCAGGCCGCGCTCGAGGAGCAGGGCGTAATCAACCGGACCAAGGCGACCGTCTAGCGATTCCCGGGGCCGAGCATCGCGAGGCTCGCACCCACGATCAGCATGACCACGAACGCCGCCGCCGCGATCGCGTAGCCGGTGCTCCGCGGCAGCCGGTGGGTGACCGACACGCCGATTCCGGTAAGCCAGTACCCGACGATCGAGAACGGATTCACGCCCTTCAGGAGTCCCCCGACGAACCCCTTTGTCTCGGGGGCCAGCAGGTCGAGCCCCAGCGCGGGCTGCAGGTCCGCCGGGGACTGAATATTCTCTGCGCCGCGGACGACCAGCACGAGCAGCGTCACCAGCAGCTGCAGGCCGAACGTGATGCTGCTGTAGGTCACCACGCTCAACAGCGTCCCGAATTTCCCCTCGCCCCCGAAGAGCGACGCCATCACCCACACCACGGCGGTTCCGATGAGCAACAGAAGGATGAGGATGATCGGCTGGGCCACGACGCCGAGATACGCAAACGCACCGGCGTTCGGGGGCGCGCCGGTGGCCCCCCGCGCCTGCATCGCCTGGGCCATGGCGGCTTCCATGACAGGCCGCGTGTAGGGCAGCATCAGCAGCGCGATCACCACTTGTAGAACTGCCAGCGCGACGTACGGCGCGAGAAACCGCGGTCGCTCGCGCACGCGCTCGAAGACCGCTGTCGGCTCGAACAGCACCATGACCAGGTCGAAGACCGCTCCCATGTAGCCTCCGCGCAGAGGTGGAGTCTCGAGGGCGGTGATGTTAACACCAAAAACGAGAAACGGGAAACGAGACGCCGTCTCGCTTCCCGTTTCCCGTCTGTCTTGCCCGATGGAGGCGCGGGGAATCGAACCCCGGTCCGAGAATGACTCCGATACCGCCACTACGTGCGTAGGCGACGCTTATTGGTCTCACCACCGCGGCGCCTCGCCGGCCACGGCGGCAACGAGCCCTTGAACGCTCTTACGCGATCCGTTCAGGCCCCGGATCACGCCAGCCCGATATTGCGATACGTGAGCGCCGCCTCAGGCGGGCTGCCACTCACGCAGGTGCGTGAAGCCGAAGCTTACGCAGCCAGTGCCAGGTTTGAATTGGCAGTTATGAAGTTTGCCAGTGGTTTTACCAGGTGACTGACGACCTGGGCACGCAGCGACACCCTCGCCAAACCCGTCGAAGCCTGTCGCCCCCGTGAGGGAAAGTTAGTCGCCTCCCGGGGGCTTTTCAACGGTTCACGCCTCGTTCATGTGCAGGTGCAGACGTTCGGAGACATAGCGCCTCGCCGCGACGCCGTCCAGGCGCGCGCCGGCAAGCCCCACATGGCCGTCGGGACGAAGCAGGTAGAACGAGGGCCCGAAGATGTTTGCGCGCGCGAGCTCGCGGTCGTTCGCAGGATCGCTCGGAACCTCGTGGATGCGCAACAGGTCGTCCAGCTCTGGCACGCCGTCTGGAAGCGCGGGTTGTCCGACAACGATCAGATTGAATCGGGTGTCGTCGAGTCTTCCGAACAGGTCCTCGGCGGGCCCGTTCGCGCGGAACTTGAGCCGCAGCCACGGAAAACGATCGCCGGCGCGCGGGCCGTTCTCAGGCAGGCCCGCCAGTGCTTCCGATAGAGGACTGGTGCGGTAGCGAATGCCGGTCTGGGAGATGGTACGGAAGAAGATCCGTTGAACGGGGCCGGTCCGCAGGGCCAGCCCCAAAACCCTCGGCATGACCCGAGTGCGGACCAGTCCGGCGAGCCGACTGTCGGAGACCACGAGGGAGAACAGCCGGTCGGTGCGCCTCAGGAGGTGGTTGGCGACCGGGAGGCGCTCCGCTTCGTAGGAGTGGAGCAGGGCGGCCTCCGCGCGCCCCGACACGACGAGGGCGAGCTTCCATGCCAGGTTGTAGGCGTCCTGGAGCCCCGTGTTCATGCCCTGCCCCCCAACAGGACTGTGGATATGCGCCGCGTCGCCCAACAGGAAACAGCGGCGGTCGTGAAACTGGGCCGCGCGGCGGTGATGGATGCGGTAGGTGGAGTACCAGCTGCACGACTGGAAGGAAAGGTCGGTCCCCGCTTCGTGGCGCAGCGAGGGAATCGTTTCCTCGAAATTCAGGTCGTCTCGCCCCCGCAGGTGAGGGGGCAGAATGCCGACGATCCGCCAATGATCGGTCCCGCGCATCGGGAAGAGCAGGTGAAATCCGTCCTGCCACAGATACACGTTGAGCACGTCGGGGACCATCGATCCCGTCATCTGCACATCAGCGACGAAGAACACGTGCTGGTACGGTGCGCCCTCGAACGCGATCCCGCTGAGCTCGCGGACGCGGCTGCGCGCCCCGTCGCATCCGGCCAGCCACGGCACCGTGACCTCGCTGCTGGTCCCGTCCGGGTTCTTGAGCGTCGCCGTTACGTGATCGGTCTCCTGCTCGAGGCCGACCAGCTCGGTGTTCCATTCCACGGCCCGGCCCTGCGCGCGAAGAGCGTCGCCCAGGAGTCGTTCGTTGTCGTCTTGCCCGAGGACCAAGAGATACGGGTACGGGCTGAGGTCGCGCCCGACGTTCCCCAAGGGAACCCGTGCAGCGCGCCTCCCCTGCGCCCACAGGACGGCGCCGTCGGCCCGTTTGCCGGATTCAACCGCCTGCTCGGCAATTCCCAAATGCGAGTAGATCTCGAGCGTGCGCGCCTGCACGCCCAGCGCCCTCGACTCACGCGCCGGGCCGCCGTTCCGGTCGATGATCCGCGCACGCACGCCGCGGCGGGCGAGCTGGTTCGCGAGCATCAAGCCGGTCGGGCCGGCGCCGACGATGAGCACGTCCGTAGCTGGGGCGGGTGGCATGGGATCCCTCACTGCCGGGGTGGATAGTTCTTGAAGAGCTTCTCCGCCGCCTTGTTGATGTTCTTCTCACGCTTCTCGGGGCTCGCCTTGAGGTCGACCTCCTTAGTCGCGGTGCCGCGCCACACAATGGTGTTCGTGTGCGCGTCCACCACGTCGACGACCAAGGTCCCCATCAGGATTTGGTCCACCCTGGCCGACCCCGATCGAGCGGGGCCGAAGCGATAGCCTCCCCAGCCCGAGGAGAATCCGTTGATCTGGAGATTCTTGTTGAAGGTCGCGTGGTAGGCGACGAACACATCGGGGTTCGCGCTCGTCTCGACCTGGCCGAATCCTTTCAACGCCAGTTGCGCGTCCACGGCGTTGACGATGCGCTTGTGATTCAACAGGTCGTTCAAGGGAGTTCCGCGCACCCAGGCGTAAGTCTTGAACGTCGAGAAGTCCGCAGCTCTGTCAAAGTCGTACGTCACGTCCTGAGCTCGGACCGTCGTCGCCAGCACGAGGCTCGCGCTGTGGACCAGCGTCACGACACGCATCCTCTCCTCCTTCCTCGGGGACTCGGCTCCCGCTCTGGCGTCATCGCGCCGTCACCGCGGCACCCGCTCCCAGGTCACGATTTTCAGGTCGAGCACGAACATCGCGTACAACACGGGCACGAGAATCAGCGTCACGAACGTGGCCACGGTCAGTCCGCCGATCTGCGCGTAGCAGAGGGGCTCCCATAACGGGCCGCCGTGCAACGCCAGTGGAAACAACGCGAACACGGTGGCGCCGACGGTGATGAGCACGGGGCGCAGGCGCACGATTCCAGCGTCGAGCAGCGCATCGATCAGCTCCTCGTCCCGCTCATGGGCTTCCTCGATGAAGTCGAACAAGACGATCACGTGACTGACGATCACGCCGATGAGGCTCGCCACACCCAGGAACGCCATGAACCCGAATGCGGCGCCCATGATCCAGAGCGCGGCCAAGGCTCCGACCATCCCGAACGGGATCGCGGCGAAGACGAGGAGCGGCTTCACGGTGTTCCGGAACTGCAGCACCAGCGCGATGTAGATCAGCGCGACGGATATCGCCATGACCACCGCGAGCTCTTTGAAGTTGTCCACTTGCTTCTCATACTCGCCGGCGATCTGCATCTGAAACCCCGGCGGCAGGTCGGCTTGCAGGGTCCTGATGGCCGGCAGGGCCGCCTGGAGCACCTCGGAGGGGAGCCGTCCCAAAACCGGGTAGCACGACACGGTGATCGTGCGGAATTGGTTGCGGTGGTTCAGCTTGGCCGGTTGCATCGAGTACGAAAGCGACGAGATCTGTCGCAGGGGCACGCGCTGCGCGCCCTGGGTTGAGTACACGTACAGACTCTGAAGGTCGCCGAGCTGAGCCCGCTCCTCGATCCGCAGCCGGGCCAGGATGGGAATCTGCTGGTCGCCCTCGCGCAGCACGCCCACCTGGTACCCATTCAGCGCCGTGGCCGTCGAAGCCGCCACGTCGACGTTGGTCACGCCGGCGAGGTTTGCCCGGTCGGGATCGATCACGAAATTCACCGCGAAGCTCTCCGCTCCCCAGTCGTCCTGCACCCGCTCGGCGATGGGAATCGTGCGCAACGCGCGTTTGAGCCGCTCGGCAAGCGCTCGCAGGGTGGCGATGTCGTCGCCGACGATCCGGATGGACACGGGGATCCCGACGGGCTCTCCCACCTCCAGCTCCTTGACGTTCACGCGCGCGCCCGGGATCTCCGTCGCCACCGCCGGCTGGAGCGCGTCGATCAGGTGCCCGGTGTCATGCTTGTCGTACACCTCGACGATGATCTGCGCGTAGTTCGTTTGCCGCGGTTCGGGGGACAACGAGGACCAGAACCGCGGGCCGCCGCCGCCCACGAAGGTGGTGAGCGAGCGGAGCACCTGACGGGGACGCTCACCGGGACCGTGCGCGTCCGCCCGGCCCAGGTCGGCCGCCGCGCGGCGGACGGCCTCCTCGGCCTGCCACGTGACCTGCTCCGTCGCCGACAGAGCGGCGTCCTCGGGCAACCAAACGTCGACCGTGGAGAGATAGGACAGGTCTTTGGGGAAGAACTGAGACTTGAGCCGGGAGCCGATGACGCCGCCCAGCAGCAGGAAGCCGAGCGCGCCCGCCAAGACGTACTTGCGGTGCTCGATCGCGGCGCGCCCGACGCGGTAGTACCAGCCAGCGAAGCCGACCTTCCGTCGCTCGCTGATCGGCCGCTCGGGCTTCTTCCCGGGCCGAAGCACGTAGTAGCCCAGCAGCGGGATGAACGTCATCGACACGATGCGCGAGGCGACGAGCGAGCAGGTCAGCACCACCGGCAGGCTGTACAGGAATCGCCCGGTGTCTCCACTCAACAACAGGAAGGGCAGGTACGCGACGATATTCGTGATGGTCGCGAACAGGATCGCGGTGGCGAGCTTGGTGGGGCCGAGCCAGGCCGCGATGCGCGGCGGGTGGCCGCCCGCGAGCTCACGCTTGATGGCGTCACCCGCGACCACCGGGTCGTCGACGAGCAGCCCGAGCGCGATGATCAGCGATGCGATTGACACCTGCTGCAGGTCGATCCCCAGGACCGACATCATCCCGAACGTCATGGCGAGGGTCAGCGGGATCGAGAGCGACAGCACGACGGCGGAGCGCCACTCCCAGAACCCGATCAGCGCGACCAGGACCACGAGCGCGATCGCCTCGACGAGGCTGTCCATGAACAGCTCGACGCTCTCGGTCACCTGCCGGGGCTGGTCCGACGTCCGCGCCAGGATGAGATCCTCCGGCAGACGGTCGCGCAGCTGAGCCAGAGCCGAGTCGACGGTGACGCCGAAGTCCCCGATCTTCGCGCCCGCCCGCATCTCCACGCTCAGCGTGATCGCCCGGCTGCGCCGCCACTCCCCGTGCGGGTCGCGCCAGGTGAAGAAATTCAGATACCTGGGAGGGCTCTCGTACGTCCGTACGGCGTCGACCAGGTCCCGGAGATAGAGCGGCGCGCCTGCGCGCGAGGCCCCCACGATGACGTCGCCGATCTCACGCTCGTTCCGGAACTCCCCCGTCGGGCTGATCGCGACGGTCTTGCCCTGGATCTCAACCGTGCCGCCCGCGACGGGAATGTTTCGGGCGCTCAAAATGTCTTTGAGCTTCGTGACCTGGAGGCCGTAGGACGCAAGGCGCTCCTGGGAGAAATTCAGCAGTACCTGCTCGTCCAGCAGACCGCTGCGCGTGACCTTCGTGACGATCGGGATCGCCTGGAGCGTCCGCCGGATGAGGTCGGTATAGGTGTCCAGCTCGCGGTAGCTGTACTTGTCGCCCGCGCTTACCGCAAGCCGCACCTTGGCCTCCGCGGGATCCCGGACCACGGCGACGGGCCACGCGTCGGGGTGAAACTCGGAGCGGCGGAGCACGCGCTCGATGAACGCCCGTACGTAGGCGACCAGCATCGTGTCCTCGAGTAGCGAGATACCATCCACGACCACGAACCCGGGACCGGGAGCGACGCGAGCGTCCCGGAGCGTCCCGTCGGCGCTCGCCGCAGCAACGAACAGGTCGAGCGGCCGCCGCAGCAGCGGCTCGGTCAACGCACCGGGCACGTTGAGCACCAGGGCGACGCGCTGCGCGGGGCTCTCCGCCGCCCGGCGGAGTCGCCGCAGGGTGTCGCTGATCGCGTCCGCTTTGAGCGACAGGACGACGTCTCCGACCTTGGGGCTCGCCACGGTCAGCATCAGTGCCGCGGTCGAGCCGAAGTCCCGAACGAAGTCGATCGGCCCGGCGTTCTGCGGCAGGTCGGTGATGCCGTCGAGCCGCAGCTTGATGTCGTCGAACTCCTTCGCGGGATCGTCGACCTCCCCCTTCAGCGTGACCCACACGAACGTGACGCCGAGGCGCGTCGTCGATTTGAGCTCTTTGACGGTGACGTTCTGTGCGATGACCTCCTCGAGGCGGCGCGTCACGAGCTGCTCCACCTTCACGGCATCCACACCGGGCCACGGACAGATGGCCATCGCCACCTTCACCGGGATGTCGGGATCTTTGCGCTGGGGCATGCGCAGGTATCCGAACACACCCCACACCACGGTCGCCGCCAGCGTCATCCAGGCGATATGGGGGTTCTCGGTGAAGAACCGCGCCGTATTGTGGACGTTCGCGATCAGCCACTCGTCGGTCCGGTGGGCCATGGGTCGTGGAGGTCAGGGGATGAGGCGCACGTCTTGGGAATCCACGGCCAAGGTCGCCCCGCGAACGATTACGTGCTCGCCACCCTGGAGGCCGCGGGTGACGCGGATCAGGTTCCCGGTCACGTCGCCGAGCTCGATGCGGCGGAGCCGCGCCACCGGCCCGCTGTTCCCGCCTTCCACGACGAACACCGCGTATCCGGAGGCTTCGCCGGGAGGACGCACCACCGCGTTGAGTGGCACGAGCGGGGCGATGGCTCCCGTGGATGCGGCCGCTCCCACTACCTCGAGAGACGCGATCATGCCGGACTTGAGGCGGCCCTCCACGTTCGGGATCGTCACTTCCACCTCGAACACGCGACTGGTCGCGTCGGCCGACGGCGCCACGCGCGTGATGTGGCCCCAGAACGCGGCGCCCGGCACGGCTTCGACGGCGACGCCCTGTGGCGCCCCGAGTTTCATGCTCCCCACCAGCACGTCCGGCACGCCGAACACCACCTTGACCGATCGCAGGTCCCCGACGGAGAACGCGGGCGTCCCCGCGGCCACGAGGGTCCCGACCTCCACGGAGCGTCTCAGCACGTAGCCGTCCAGGGGCGCCCGCAGCGAACAGTCGCTCAGGGCCTGGGCGGCCTGATCGTGCTGCGCCTGGTTCGCCTGGTACCTCGCATAGGCCGCGTCGTAGTCCGCTTTCGACGCCGAGCGGTTCTCGAACAGTTGAGCGACGCGATCGAAATCTGCCTTGGCCTGCGTCAGCGTCGCCTGCGCCTGCGCGACGGCGTCGCGATACTCCCGATCGCGGATCCGGGCCAGTGTGGTGCCCCGTCGCACGACGTCGCCGTCCTGCACGTTGCGCATGCGACTATCCGCACCTCGCACCTGCAGGAGGTCTTCGACGTACCCGCCCACCTTGAACGCGACGTCCACTTGCACGTCCGGCCTGATGCTGGCGGTGTAGCGGAGGCCGCCGCCGCCGAGCGTGCCGGCCACCTCGGCAACCGTCACCGGCAGCGGCGCGGCCTTCGGTGACTCGCGGTAGCACCCGCCGAGGGCCAGGAGGCCCGCCCCGAAGGCCTTGATGCGCACGGACGACTTCCCTCCCCGCTCCGGCATGTGGCAGTGGCGATCAGCGTCGCACCGGTACGACGCCGGTCGCACGATAGAATTCGTCGAGCCGCTGCATGAACGCGCGGCGCTCCTCCGGGGTCCGGAAGAAGGAGAACTGACCGATCGCCCGCTCGACCTTCATGAGGTCGATCAGGAAGTCGTACACGGCGTTCGCGGCGGCTTCGTCGGAGGCGAGTGCCGCCTGCTGCGCGTCCAGCAGATTGATGATCGAAATGGCCCCGCGCGTGTATGCGTCCGTGACGAGCTCCAGGTTCTTGCGCGCGGCGTCCGCGGCGGCGCGGGCCTGCTGGATGTTGGCCCACGACGCGCCCCCGAGGTGCAGGGCGGCACGGATCTGTTGCGAGACGGTGCGGTCGAGGGCCTCGCGGTCGATGGTGAGCCGATCGAGCTCGATGTTCGCCTGAGCGCGCGCGGCTCCGCGAGCGAACCCCGTGAAGATCGGAAGGGATGCTTGCAGCCGGAGCTTCCAGGAGTAGTCCGGCGGCAGCGCCAGGCTGATCGGCGGCCCCGACGGCGTCGGGATCGTGAACGGCATCGATCCCGCCCCGCTCCGGGAGAGGACGTCGCTCATCCCGCCCTGCAGCGACAGGGTAGGAAGCCAGAACGCGCGCCCGGCCGCCGTGCCGGCGCGCCGCTGACTGGCGATGGCCGCGTCGAGGGCGCGAAGGTCGGGCGAGGCCGCGCGCCCTTCGCTCACCATGAAGTCCCGGAACGCGCTGAACGTCTCCGGATTGCCGAAGTAGTCGACCAGGCGCGGGTCGCTCGTGATCAGCGTCGAGTCGCCGATCCCGATATCCTCGATCTCGAACGCCTCCTCAAGCGGCCGGTTCAGTACCCGGTTCAGCTCGAGCCCGGCGACCTGGACCTGGGCGTCGCTGCTGATCACCTGCTTGCGACTGGTCGCAAGCTCGCTCTCCCAGCGGTACACGTCGGCGAGGCTGGCGGCGCCCGTACGCTCGCGCAGCTCGGCCACCTCAAGGTTCGATCGAGTCACTCGCAGGTTCTCGCGCTGCACGCGCGCGAGCGCTCGTGCGCGCAGTACGTTCAGGTAGGCCGTCGTGGCCTGCAGCACCACCTCGAGCTCCGTGCGGCGACGGTCGGCTTCGCGGCGGGCCTGCTGATGGCCCGCGATGCTGTAGTTCGCCCACGCCTGATCGTCGATGATGGTCTGGGAGAACGACAGCCCGCTCTCGACGGTCCGCTCGGCCTGCTGACCCAGGCTGGCGCGGGCGATGGTATCGCGAATCATCGTTCCCGTCGCGCTCGCCTGGACCTGGGGCAGGAGCCCGGCGCGGGCCCTGTGAACGCTCTCGACACCCGACGCCACGGCGCGCCGGGCCGCCTGGAGATCGAGGTTGACCCGGACGGCCTCGCGCGCGGCGCCGGCCAACGTCCAGGTCGGGCCCGCCGCCGGAGGGGCCGCGTTCAGCAACTCGGCTTCCGTGAGCGTGTTCCACCCGGGGGAGAACCCGATGGCCCGGGCGGTAGCCATGTTGAGGGTGAGGTACGGGATCGAGGCGAGTCCCACCGGGAGGGTCCCCGCGTTCTCGCCGTTGAGAATTCGCCTGATGTTTCCGGCCACGCGGCGAGCGCGCCGGGCGAGATCGTCCTCCGGCGCGTACGACGCCAGGGTGCCACGCGCCACCTCCGCGCGTCCCAGATACGAGAATGTCGGCAGGCGCCTCGCGTTGAGGCCCGAGATCAGCGAATCGAGACCTGACGCCGGCAGCTGGTCGAGTGGAGCGAGGTATGCCGCGTCGGCGTCCGCGGGCAGGCTCCGGAGGGCATCGGCGGCCGAAGAGGTTACGCCAACAAACACGATGGATGCGCCGAGGGCCTGGACCAGAGCGGCAGCACGGTCGCGCAGCTCCGGAATCGCCACGAGGAGCCCCGGGTGGACGAGGACGACGAGCTTGCGGTAGGGCACGATGTCGTGGAACAGCCGGAGCGTCCGCGACGTGGAGTACGCGACGTCGATGTAGCTCAGGTTGGGGACGCCGCTCGTCCCGCTCTCGGCCGGGAGGCCTTGGACCGCGGCGTCCACGATGAGCGCGGCGATCGCCGGCTTCGGAAGCGTCTTGCGGTGTGCGAGCTCGCTCGACGCGATGGGACCGAGAGCGACCACCACGTCGACACCTCTGTCACCGAGCAGGCGATCGATGGCCGCTGTCGCGCCGGCGCTCGTCCAGTCGACCGCGAGCGCGTATTGCGGAGGGAAGTCAACTACTCGCTCGGTCCCGAAGAACGCGATGATCTCGCGCTCGAACGCCACACGGCCGGAGTCGTTGAATGCGGACCGACCGTCGAGCACAATTCCAATGTGGCGCTGTGCGGCGCCGGGTCGCGGGACGGGGGCCAGCAGGAGCAGGGCGACCGCCAGCCGGACAGCGGTAGTCATCAGCGAACCCCTTTGCGGCAGTGCCGCACGCACAGACGCCAACGAGGGTCGTCGAGATCGCGCCGAGCGGAACGTCCCGGAACGGGGCGTTCCCAATTGCACCGCCCAAGAATGAACCGCCCAGCGAGCGTCCGCTAGGGGAGTGCCCTGTCACACTGGGTGGATTGACGACCTCCGCGGGCGGGTTAGCATGTTGTTTCTGAACGGAACGGGCGGGACTCCGGCGCGGCGCACCACGTGACCCCACAGAAGCTGATTCGATCGCTGCGCGTACCCTTCAGCGGTCCCACAACAACCGGGAGCCGGGCCAGCGGCCTCCCCCCCGACCTGCTGCGCGAGGCGTCCCGACGATTGGGGCTACTCGCGCTTGTCACGATGGGTTTGGCGGTCATCGACCTCGCCCTCGGGCAGATGCTGTTCCCGCAGCTCCACGTCGCGTGGCCGGCCTGGCTCACCCCGGTTGTCGTGGGCATCGCGCTCGTGTCGCTGGGCGTGTTCCTGTACACACGCCGCAGCCGCGGTCGTCCAGAATCCTTCATAACGCTCGGGCTCGCCTACGAGGTGGCCGTGGCCGCCGCCCTTGGATTCATCAACCACCTGCTGGCTCCGCCCGAAGGGTTGACGGCCGGGCCGACTCTATCACGGATCAGTTTCATCGTGCTGATCTTCCCGGCGTTCGTGCCGAGTACCCCACGCGCGACGCTCGTGACCGCGCTGATCGCGGCATCGATGGATCCGCTCGCGATGGCCACGGTGAGCGCCGTGCGGCACTTGGGCGTGCCCGCAGGCCATCTGCTGTGGATGCACATCACGAATTACTTCAGCGTCGGGGTTGCGGTGGTGATCTCCCACATCATCACGCGTCTGGGGCGTGAGGTGCGCGATGCGCGCGACCTGGGAAGCTACCGGCTGGGAGAGCTGCTCGGCCGGGGCGGCATGGGCGAGGTATACGTGGCGCACCATCGCATGCTGGCCCGGCCGGCGGCCATCAAGCTCATTCGACCCGAGAAGCTCGAAGGGGAAGGCGGCGATCAAGCCCTGCGCGTCGTGCAACGCTTCAAGCGGGAAGCGCAGGCGGCGGCCAGCTTGCGCTCGCCGCACACGATCGAGCTGTACGACTTCGGGGAGACCGACGACGGTACGCTGTACTTCGTGATGGAGCTGCTCGACGGCATCGACCTTGATTCCTTCGTCGACCGCTTCGGGCCGATGCCTCCGGCTCGTGCGGTGCACGTGCTACGCCAGGCATGCGATTCGCTCGCCGAAGCGCACACCCGCGGGCTGATTCATCGCGACGTGAAGCCCGCGAACGTTCACCTCTGCCGCATGGGCCTGCTACACGATTTCGTGAAGGTGCTGGATTTCGGAATCGTGAAGTCGCAACACAACCTGGCAACCGGACCGTCGATCGCGACCGCGGCCGATCGCATGATCGGAACACCGGCCTTCATGCCGCCGGAGATGGCACTCGGGGGCGTCGTGGACGGGCGGGCGGACATCTACGGGCTCGGCTGCCTAGGCTACTGGCTCCTCACGGGTGAGCTGGTATTCGACGGCGCGACCACGTACGAAGTCGTCGCGCAGCACATCAACGCCGTGCCCGTGCCACCATCCACCCGGAGCGGCCTGCCGATTCCCGTGACGCTCGATGACGTCATCCTCGACTGCCTCGCCAAGGACCCGGAGCGCCGACCGCCGGACGGGCTCGAGCTGTCTCGCCGCCTTGCCACCTCCGTGCTGCACGAGCCGTGGTCCGAGCAGGATGCGGAACGCTGGTGGCGGACCCACCTCCCACGTCCGCGTGGCGAGCCGCCCGCAGCGGCGAGCGAACAGGTGCTCGCTACCCGGCCCTCGCGAAGGATCATTCCTTGGGTCTGAGCAGGTCCCGGTACGGCGCGTAGTCGCGCAGCGACTCGAACGCGAGATCGGCGTGCAGCCCGAAGGCCTGCGGGTACCCCCGGGTGAACGCGTCCCGGAGCAAGGCCACGGCGGCGTCGCGCTCGCCCAGCAACGCATGGATGCGCGCCCGCCACACAGCGGGCCGGCCGAAGACGTACGGCCGCTGCACGCGCGCGAGCGTCTGGTCCACGCGCAGGGCCTGGTCTCGGTTCCCCTGGCGCGCGGCGACTGCGCCCAGGTACCCGAGGTAGTCCAACGGGTCCCACATGTCGCCCATCACGGCGACGCTCGCGGGCGAGTCGCTCCGGCCGGGTTCCCCCCGTGCCGCCAGGCGCTCGAATTCGCGTTGCGCGTCCGCGAGCCGTCCCGCCAGGTAGTCCACGAGCGCCACACGAACCTGGTGCGCCTCGGTTGCCGCTTCCGCCGGCGGACGCGCCGCCAGCCAGTCGCGAGCCTGCGCGAGCGTCGTGCCGCCCTCCGCGGCGTGGCCGTGTGCCCGCAGCTCAAGGGCGGCCAGCAGCAGCACCTCCGCCGGCGTCCACCCGTGCATGGGAGGAAAGTTCGCGCTCACGGCGACCCGGCGGCTCATCTCCTCCGTTCGGCCGAGCGCCGCGAGGGCCCGCACCTCGGTGGCGAGAATCTCCAGATTGCCGGGGAACCGGCGCACACCTTCGAGCGCCTGCTTCAGCTCGCGGTTGTGGTCGCCCACCAGGTGCAAGGCGCTAGTCAGGTTGTACCAGTACACCCACCAGCCGCGTGTGAAGCCGCGGTCCGGGCCGAGGGACTCGAGCGCGTCCACGGCCTCGCGCGGACGATTGAGCGCCATGGCGTCTTCCGCGACCAGGTACAGCGCTTCAGAGCCGGGCGCGAGATTCGCCATTGCGCGCGCCGCCCGGAGCGCCTCCACCCCATCGCCACGGCACGTCGCCAGCACCCATGCCAGGTACGAGCGGTCGAGCGGGGCGAACCGGTCGGCGTGCCGCTCCAGGGCGTGACCGATGGACTCCGCTGCGGCCCACTGCCCCACATTCATGTGAGCGTTCGCGGCGAAGATCAGCGGCAGCCGGAACGTCGTGTCCACGGCCGCCGCGTGCTCGAAGTGCGCGATCGCCCCCGCCATGTCGAATAGGACGAACCGGTCCAACCCCTCGATGAATTCCTGATATGCCTGGAAGTTCGGCGGCTGGCTCGCCATCGTCGCCCAGCGGCTGAGCCGGGAGTCGAACAGCGTCGCCAGCGCGGCCATGACGCGCTGGCGCAGCGTCTCGACCGCGCCGAGCGGCTGAGCGAGCGGCCCGGCGACCGGCTCGAGCGCCCGCAGGAGCTTCCCGTCCGCCGCCGCCGAGATCTGGACCTGGAAGCGTACGCTGTCCGCCTGGCGGTAGTAGGCGCCCGACACGACCGTTCCGGCGCCGGTCTCCCGGCCCAGGGCCCGGAGTCCCGCCGCGTCGAGGTAGCCGGGAGCGTGTTCTCCCGACGCGATAATCACGGACATCGAAGGGACCACTTCGACGAGACCCGTTTGCGCGAGCCCCTGTGTCACCCAGTCGGCCGCCATGTGACCGAGGTTGTCGAGCGACGTGTCCCCCGTACGGTTCTCGAGCACGGCCACGACCACCCGGCGCTCGATCAGGCCGGACGCCGGACGCCGCACCGCCAGGACCACGGCGACGGCGGCTGCGACCACGACCCCGCCCGCGAGCGCGAAGCGGCGGCCGCGGCGGCCCGCGAACAGGCTGCGCGTCGGCACGCTCGTGCGATGGGCCGGTCCCCCGAGCGCCGCCGCGAACTCCGCCGCCGATGGAAACCGGTCGTCGGGCCGCGGCGCGAGCGCCCGCGAGACGGCGTGCTTGACGGCCCGGACGACCCCGGTTTGCGCGCCCCGCAGCCCGCGGCTCGACTCGAGCGCCGCCCAGTTGTGGACCCCGCGGTCCACTTCGCGCCGCACCGGCGTTTCGCCCGCCAGCATCTCGAACAGCACGCACCCGAGGCTGTAGACGTCCGTACGGGCGTCGAGCTCCATGCTGCCCATCGCCTGCTCGGGGCTCATGTAGCCCGGCGAGCCGATGGCCTGGCCGGTCTGCGTGAGGGTCATGGTGCCGGCGGCGCTGATCGCGCGCGCGATGCCGAAGTCGGCGACGATCGCGTGTTCCCCCGAAAGGAGGATGTTCTCGGGTTTGATGTCGCGGTGGATGATCCCCTGTCCGTGCGCGAAGGCGAGCGCGTCCGCCACGTCGCGTGCGATGTGGACCGCGTCGTCGAGCGGCAGCCTCTTCTGCCGGATCAAGCGATGCCGCAGCGACTCCCCCTCGACGTACGGCATGACGTAGTAGAAGAGGCCGCCGGCTTCTCCGGCCGAGAAGATCGGCACGATGTGGGGATGGCTGAGGTTCGACGAAAGGTCCACTTCGCGGATGAACCGCTCCCGCAGGAGACGCGTGGATAGCTCCGGGTCGAGCACCTTGATTGCCACCCGGCGATGCGGATGCTGCTCCACCGCCAGGTACACCCGGGCCATCCCGCCCGCCCCGATCTCGCGTGCGACGTCGTAGCGGGGTGCGAGAGCCTCGCGCAAGGAGTCGAGGACGTCGAGCATGCGCGCAAGTTAGCAGTCACGGCCCGGCCAGGCGAGCGAGATCTTGCCTACTGGCCGATACGCGTCCGCGCGCTACAATTCCTCAACACAACGCCGGGGGGTCGTCTGCGGAGCTCTCCCTACGTGCGCCTGGCGGCGTACTATCTCGTACTCGGTATCGCCGTGTGGCTCCTGATCGCGGCGTTTCCTGCGATCCCCCAGCTGCTCGAGCGCTTCCGGGAGATCTCGGTGCTCGGCCTCGCCGCCGCGCGCCGCGGACGCGACCTCGAGGAGGTCGTGGGGCCCGCCGGCCAGGTCCTGTCGCAGGGCCAGTGGGCTTTCGTGACCCTGCTGTCGATGCTCACCGCGCTGCTGCTGGTGCTCCCGGTCGCCCGAGTGTACATGATCACCAAGCAGCACTCGGGTTACGACCAGTCCGTCGTCCAGACGGTCATCATCCTGCCGATGACGGTGGCCGGCACCGTCATTCTCGTGCAGAACAGTCTGGCCCTGGCATTTGCGCTCGCCGCGATCGTGGCGGCGGTGCGATTCCGCAACACGCTCAAGGACACGAAGGATGCCGTGTACATTTTCCTGGCGCTTGCGGTCGGCGTCGCCGCGGGCGTGTTCGCGCCGACGGTCGCCGCGGTGATGTCCGTCGTGTTCAACGTCGTGGTCCTGAGTCTTTGGCACTTCAACGTCGGCAACATCTACGCCGATCGCCTCGGCGCCGAGCGCGCCGGGCGCCTGCAACCCCACCTCGAGCGCAACGCGCGGCAGGACAAGAAGCCGTTCACCGGAGCGTTATTGATCCGCGCCGCCCGGATCGAGCCCGTGCAGCGCGCGGCGGAAACGTTGCTCGAAGAGCGCGTCAAGCGCTGGAAGCTCGCGGAAGTTGTTCCCTCCGATGGCGGGACGTCCGTGCTCGAGTACCTCATCAGGAGCAAGGACCCGGAGGTCGGAGCCGCGCTGATCGATGCCCTCCGAACCAGGGCTGATCCGGACATCGTGGCCGTGGAGTTTCGCTCGTTGCAGGGGCTGAAGCCCGGGGAGCGGCCGTGAACCCGCGGGCGTCGCCGCGCGGCGCCCTCGTCGTGTTGCTGTGGGTCGCAACGGCGTGTGGCTCCGCGCGAGCGCTGGACACAGCCGCGCCAGGGGTCGCGCTGGCGCCGGCGTCGCAGATCGATGTGACGCTCTTTCTGGTCGGTGATGCGGGCGTCCCCGCGGCGCCGCCCGACTCGGAGCCGGTGCTCGTCGCCCTGCGCGCAGCGGCCGGCGCCGTCCCGAGCCCCGTGATCGTGTTTCTTGGCGACAACGTCTATCCCCGCGGGATGCCAGATTCGGGCGCCGCAGGCAGGGCCGAAGCGGAGCGCAGGCTCTCGGCACAGCTCGCGGTGCTGCACGCCACTGGGGCGCGTGGGCTGTTCGTCCCCGGCAATCACGATTGGGACCGGGAGGGGCCGGGAGGCTGGGAGGCCGTGCGGCGGGAGGGGCGATTCATCGCTCAGAGCGGAGGGTCTCGCGTGGCGCTGCTGCCGAGAGACGGCTGCCCCGGCCCCGCCATCGTGGATGTGGGGGCCGCCGTCCGCCTCGTCGCGCTCGATACGCAATGGTGGCTGCATGGCGCGGCGAAGCCGCAGCATCCCGGCTCGTCGTGCCCCGCCGACTCCGAGGGCGAGGTGATCGATTCGCTCCGGGCTGCGCTCCGGACAGCAGGGACGCGCGCGGTGGTCGTCGTTGCCCACCATCCGTTGCTCTCCGGGGGACCACACGGCGGCCACTTCGGCTGGCAGGACCACGTGTTTCCGCTGCGGAACCTCAAGCCGTGGCTGTGGCTTCCCCTCCCGCTCGTCGGCTCGGCATACCCGATCGCCCGCGAGAACGGCATCTCGAGTCAGGACGCCTCGAGCACCGCGTACCGGTGGATGCGCGCTGCGCTGGACAGTGCCTTCGCCGCTCGGCCCCCGCTCATCTACGCGGCGGGACATGACCACGCCCTCCAAGTGATTGCGGGAACCAGCGCTCGCTATGAGATCGTGAGCGGGGCCGGGACCTTCGGGCATCACAGCGGCGTCGCCGCGCTCGACGGCACGCGGTTCGCGCAGAGCGCCAGCGGCTTCATGCGAGTCGACGTGCTGCACGACGGCCGCGCCCGCCTGGACGTGACGGTCGTCGACGCAGGCGGCAAGGGGGCGGAGGCCTTCGGGTTGTGGCTCAACTGAGCCGGCTCTTTGCGATCGGCGCCGCGCTCGCGGTGGTGCTTGCGCCGCATGGGGTCGCCGGCCAGACGACCGGTCCGCCGGGCCCCCCGCCTGCGCGCCAGACGGTGGCGGCGGGGATGCACTACCGCGCGGGCTGGCTCCATCGCCTACTGCTCGGCGCCCACTATCGCGACCTCTGGGCCACGCCCGTCGAGGTCGAGGTGCTGGATCTCTCCGGGTTCGCCGGCGGACTGACGCCGATGAGCTGCGGCGGCCGTCGCCAGACCAAGTCGCTCCGCTTCCAGGGAGGAGACGGGCGGCAGTACGTGTTCCGCTCCGTGGACAAGGATCCCACCCTGGCGCTCCCCCCGGAGCTGCGGGCCACGTTCGCCCGCGATCTCATCCAGGACCAGATCAGCTCGGCGCACCCCGGCGGCCCGCTCGTCGTGGCGCCGCTGCTGGATGCGGCGGGCGTGCTGCACGCCGAGCCGCGTCTCGCCCTCCTCCCCGACGACCCACGGCTCGGCCGCGTCGACTGCGTGCGCCCCGGCTTCAAGCTAGGAATGATCGAGGAGCGCCCCACCGAGCCTCCCGACAACGATATGGGGTTCGCGGGTGCCGCCGAGCTGGCCGGGACCAGCAGGCTGTTCGAGCATCTGGAGCACGACTCGCGGCACCGGGTCGACTCGCGCGCATTCCTCGCCGCCCGGTTGATGGATGTCTACATCGGCGACTGGGACCGACACCACGATCAGTGGCGCTGGGCGCGTTTCGACTCGGGCGCCGTGCACACGTGGCGACCCATCCCGC
>JAEHDT010000198.1 GCA_016880225.1 Gemmatimonadota bacterium
CGGGCCCCGTCACGAGCAGAAGCTGACCCTTCTTGATCTGCCGCTCGAGGAACGGGCGGCCCGGCCAGGCGCATTCGAGCAGGCCGCTGTCGTCCTTGAGGACGGCGCGAAAGACGCGCAGGCCACGGCGCGTAGGGAGCACACCGGTGCTCACGACGCGGCCGACGCACGTCACCTCGAGCCCCACGTCCGCGCGCGACAGCGGCGTCACCGTCGTGGCGTCGAGGTAGCGATGTGGCACGTGATATAAGAGATCGCCGACAGTCCGAATCTCGAGGCGCGCCAACGCTTCGGCACGCTTCGGGCCCACGCCCTTCAAGTACTTGACCGAGGTAGCGAGCGAGAGCGTCATTAGCCTTGGACGAGGCGCCGGGCGTACACGCGGGGATCGAACGGCTCGAGATCCTCGAGCCCCTCGCCGGTCCCGACGAAGCGGACAGGCAATGACACCGCGCCGCGGAGCGCCACCACGCTGCCGCCCTTGGCCGACCCATCGAGCTTCGTGACGACTAGGCCGGTGAGCGGAATCGCTTGCGCGAAGACGCGCGCTTGCGCCACGGCGTTCTGGCCTACACCCGCATCGAGGACAAGCAGCGACTCGTGAGGCGCCCCGGCGTGATGCTTCGCGAGTACGCGCACGACTTTCTTCAGTTCTTCGATCAATCGCTCGTCGCTATGCAACCGCCCGGCGGTGTCCACGAGGACCGTGTCGATGCCGCGCGACTGCGCCGCTTGTAGGGCGTCGAACGCCACCGCCGCCGGCTCACTCTCCCCCCCAACAAACGGCGCGTTCAAACGCTCGGCCCAGATCTTGAGCTGCAGCGTGGCGCCGGCGCGAAACGTGTCGGCGGCAGCGAGCAAGACGCTGCGGCCATCTTGTTGCAGCCGGCGGGCCAGTTTCGCGACGGTAGTCGTCTTGCCGGTCCCGTTGACGCCGCAGATGAGGACGACGGTGGGTGGCCGCTCCGCGCGCGCGAGCGGCGCCGCAGGAGGCCCGAGCAGCTCGGCCACCGCGCTCTCGAGCGCCTCGGCATCGCGCAGGCCCTTCGTGCCGATGCGATTGAGGATTGTTTCTGTCGCCGCGACGCCGAAATCGGCTTCCAACAGAATGCGTTCCGCGGCGGCGCGCCCCGCAGGATCGTTGCCCGTCACGAGACGCGCGAGGCGGCTCCATAGCCCCATTAGGGAAGGCCCTGCCGGCGGCGCCACGCCCATTCCGCGGCGAAGGCGCCGATCGCGATCGCGAACAGCCACCAGCGGTCGCGCAGTCCGATGCGCGCAACGGCTCGGGCGCGGGTCCCCGGCTGCGTCGACAACACCGGCGTGGCCGGTCGCCATTCGTCGGAGTACTCCTCCACCACGACGACGCCGCGCTCGTTCGCTCCAGTCGAACTGCCGAGCGCGTAGCGGTAGGTGCCGGGCGCGAGGCGCAGCTCGGCGCGTCCGCCGGCATCGAAGCGGAGCGTGTCGCGCCGCAGGCCACCCTCCCCCTGCAAATCGACCGGAAGCGGCCGTGGCTCACCGGCGCCGGTCCAGCGCCACGCCAGCGGCAGTCCGTTCGGCGTCTCGAGCGTGACCGGAACGGCGCGCTCGGTCCTTCCCGCGCCGGCGCCCAGGAGCCAGTCGGTGAGGGCAGCGATCAGCGCTCGGTAGGCTTCTTCCGAGGCGCCGCCGCGGAAGGCCCACCGCCACAGGCCCGCCGCGGCGACCGTGGCGCTGCGCCGGGCTCCCTGTTGCTCGAGCGTGACGATGGGCCGGGCGCCGCCGCGACGCGCCAGGCGCGCGGTGAGGACCGTGACCGCACTCGAATCACGCGACGCCTCACCGGCCGCCACCGCGGGAGGCAGCGAATCCCACGAGATCCCCGCGAGTGCCGCGGTGAGCGGCGAGGCGGGCGGGGGATCTACGTACCAGTCTCCCGACTGGCCGCGGGCCGCGGGCCATACGAGCAACGCGGCGGACGGGGGGGGGGCGCGTACGTACGCGCGCGCTCGGGGTCGCCTGCGAGGATCACGAGGCGCGCCCCTTGAGCCGCCCGCCTCAAGTCCGCTGCTGCCGCCGGAGCGAGCGTTGCCGCATCGCGCCAGCGGCCCGGCTCCGTTTCCACGAAGGTCCTGACGGGAATGCGCGCCACATCGCCGATCGCGCGGGCCAGGAAGCGCGTCTCCCAATCAGGGGGCGACGCGAAGATCACTGCAGCGGGCTGCGGACTGACCTCGATCACGAACTGGCGGGCGTCGTCGCGAGGCTCGGCGTCGCGAACGCCGTCCAGGCGCACGTCGAGTACGGTCCAACCGGGACGGGGGACGAGGGACGGAGGAAGCGTGATGTCTGTCGAGAGGATCCCGCTGTCCGGGAGTGAGACTCGTCGACTCGTGAGGCGCCGCCCATCGGTGCTGACCACGAGCGTGGCTGTACTCGTCCCCCGTCCCCCCTCCCTCGTTCCCGCCGTTCCGTAGCTCACCTTGAGCCGAATCGTGTCGGTGCTCGTAACTCGCCGAGAGCCGTCCACGCTCGCGACGAACGCATCGAAGAATGGCGCGCGCGCGAGCACGACGAGCCGTGGTTGGCGC
>JAEHDT010000199.1 GCA_016880225.1 Gemmatimonadota bacterium
AATGCCGGTCTCGTGGGCGATGATCTGCTGCGTCCGGAGCGCGAGCCGCACCGCTTCCTCGGTGGGGAGCGCCAACGTCTCGTCGAGGGAGTTGGTATGGAGCGACTGCGTGCCTCCCAGGACGGCGGCGAGCGCCTGGTAGGCCACCCGCACCACGTTGTTCATCGGTTGCTGCGCCGTGAGCGTCACTCCCGCCGTCTGCGCGTGGAACCGCATCATCCAGGAGCGCGGGTTCTTCGCGCCGAAACGGTCGCGCATGTGGCGGGCCCAGATGCGGCGCGCCGCCCGCAGCTTGGCGATCTCCTCGAAGAAATCGTTGTGGATGTCCCAGAAGAAGGAAAGCCGGGGAGCGAATGCGTCCACGTCGAGACCGCGCGCCCGGCCGCGTTCGACGTACGTGAAGCCGTTGGCGAGCGTGAAGGCGAGCTCCTGCGCCGCCGTGGCGCCCGCTTCCCGGATGTGGTAGCCGGAGATTGAGATGGTATTCCACAGGGGCGCGTGCGCGGCGCACCACTCGAACATGTCCACGATGATCTTCAGCGCGGGCTCCACCGGATAGACCCAAGCGTGCTGCGCCATGTACTCCTTGAGAATGTCGTTCTGCACCGTCCCGCGGAGCTTGGCGCTCGGCACTCCCTGTTTTTCGGCCGCGGCGACGTAGAAGCAGAACAGCATGGCCGCCGGCCCGTTGATGGTCATGGAGGTGGACACCTGATCGAGCGGGATGCCGCGGAACAGGTCCTCCATATCGGCGAGCGACGAGATGGCGACGCCGCATTTGCCCACCTCACCCTCGGCGCGCGGGTGGTCGGAGTCGTAGCCCATCAGCGTCGGGAAGTCGAATGCGACCGACAGGCCGGTCTGCCCGTGCTCGAGTAGGAACTTGTAGCGTTGGTTCGTGTCCTCGGCGCTGCCGAATCCCGCGAACTGCCGCATGGTCCAGAGCTTCCCGCGGTACATCGTCGGGTGAATGCCGCGTGTGAACGGGTATTCCCCCGGCGTCCCCAGCCGCTTCTGCGGGTCGAAGCCGGCCAGGTCGGCGGCCGTGTAGAGAGGTCGCTTCTCGAGTCCGCTCATCGCGCCGTCCCGGTCTTCATCTGATCGAGGATCTCCGCCGCCACGTCGTAGGGACTCCGGCGGCCGTCCGTGACTTCCTCCAAGCGCTGCGCCAGCAGCGCCTCCGCGTGGGTGGTCTCGGCCACCCACCGCTGCACACTCCGTTCCAGCACGGCGCGGGTACGCGCGGCGAGACGGCGGCGCCGGCGCTCGGCCAGCTGTCCGCTCGTCTCAAGATAGGTGTAGTGGCGGTCGAGGGCCGCCACCAGCTCGTCCACTCCCGCCCCGGTTGGCGCGACGGTGCCGAGCACGGGCGGCTCCCACGCCGCGTCGGGGCCGACGGGTGGAGGGGCGGTCGGGCGGTCGGAAGACGGCGTCCCGGCCCGTCCGCCGGTCCGCCCGTCCGCCCGGGCGTGCGGGGCGTGGTGGGGAGCGACGTGCCGAAACGCGTTGCCGCGCCGCAGGCCGAGCATGACCTCCACCTCCTGCCGCAGCTTGTCCGCTCCTGGCCGGTCGCTCTTGTTCACGACGTAGAGGTCGGCGATCTCCATCACACCGGCCTTCAAGGCTTGAATGCCGTCCCCCGACTCGGGCACGAGCACGAGGACGGTCGTCTCCGCGGTGCGTGCGATGTCCAGCTCGGTTTGCCCCACGCCGACCGTCTCCACCAGGATGCGCTCGAACCCGAACGCCTCGAGCAGGTCGGCGACTTCCTCGGTGGTGGTGGCGAGCCCGCCGTGGGCGCCGCGCGTAGCCATGGAGCGGATGAACACGTGCGGGTCCACGCTCGCCGCCTCCATCCGGATGCGGTCGCCCAACAGCGCGCCGCCGGTGAACGGGCTCGTGGGATCCACGGCCACCACCCCGACCGAGTGTCCCTGGGCGCGAAACCGCTGGATCAGCGCTTCGGTGAGCGTGCTCTTCCCCGCGCCGGGTGGGCCCGTGATCCCGATGCGGCGCGCGGTGCCGCGTCCCACCAGCCCGTGCGCGTGCGACAGCACGCGCTCGAACCCGTCGCGCTGGTTCTCGACGAGCGTGATGGCGCGCGCCAGGGCCGCAGGCTCGCGTCGGTTGAGCCCCTCGAGAATCCGCTCCACGCTCATGCAAAGTAACCAGGCGCGGGGTACGGCATCATGTCGGCTCCTCGCTGCGCGGCAGCGGAACGGTACGCACCGGCCCGGGGCGTACCGCGACGCGCTCCACCCGGGTCGCGCTGGCGGCGAGGATGTCGAACTCGAGGCCCTGCAGCGCGAACCGCTCGCCCGGCCGGGGGATGCGCCCCAACGCCTGCACCAGCAAGCCGCCGACCGTCTGGGCTCCCCGCGCCTCCAGCGGGACGCCGAGCAGCTCTGGAAGGCGGCTGGCCGGGGCGCTCCCCTCGATCTCGACGATGCGGGCGGCGACGTCCTCGCCCCCCGGCGGGACGCCCGACTCGAAGATCTCGGAGACGAGATCGCGCAGCAGATCCTCGAACGTGACGAGGCCCGCCGTACCGCCGAACTCGTCGAGCAGGACGGCGAGGTGGCCGCGCCCGCGCTGCATCTCGAGCATGAGATCGGCCGCGCGGGTGGCACCGGGGACGATCAGGGTGGGGCGCATTGGAACGGGGGCATCCGGCGCGAGTCGGAGTAGATCGAAGGCGTGTGCCACTCCCACCACGTCGTCGAGCGATCCGCGGTACACAGGGTAGCGGCTGTAGCGCGATTGCAGGCACACGTGCGCGGCTTCCGCCGCCGGCAGCCCTTCGGGGATCGCGACGATCGACGTCCGGGGGGTCATCAACTCCCGCACCGGCCGGTCCGCGAAGGCGAGCACGCCGGACACGACCGCCATCTCGTCCGCGGACGCGAGCGCCTCGGTGTCGGCGCTCGTGAGCACGGCGGCGAGCGTGGTGCGCTGCGAGGGATCGCGCCAGGGCACGAACGGCGCGAGCAGCGCGCCGAGCCGGTCGAGCCGCGGCGCCGCGCGGGCCACGATCGGCTCGGCCCAGCGCCGCCCGACCACGCGGGGCACCAGGTACGCGGCGCTCACGAGCAGCGGCACGCCGAGCACGAGGGTGAACACGCCGAGCACGGTCGGCGTGGCGCGCGCGAGCAGAGCGGGAATCACGGCGGCGGCGCACAGGATGCCGAGGGTGGTGAGCGCGTTCGCGGTGGCGAGCACGCGCCCCGGGTTCTCGAGCACGCCCGCCGCTCCGCCCGCTCCCCGGAGCTTGTACGACACCCAGCGCGTGAGCTCGAGCTGGCTCACGGCCGCCGCCGCGACGCCGACCGCGGCGGACGCCATCGCGAGCAGCAGCCCGGCGACGAGCAGCATCACGGGCAGCGTCATCATTGCCGCTGCACCACCACGCGGGTCACCCGGCGCCGGTCCACTCGGTCCACCACCACCCGGTAGCCGTCCAGCGTGACTTCGTCGCCCGCTCGCGGCACACGGCCCAGCACCGAGTAGACCAGGCCACCCACGGTCGATACGTCGGGGTGCTCGAAGCTGCGGCCCAGCGCGGCCGAAAGGTCGTCGAGCGTGACCCGGCCGTCCACCCAATACCGATCGCCGTCCTGGCGAATCGCGGGTGCCTCGCCGACGTCGTGCTCGTCCCGGATCTCCCCCACGATCTCCTCCAGGATATCCTCGAGGGTGATCAGGCCGGCGGTGCCGCCGAACTCGTCCACGACGATCGCCAGGTGGGCGGGCCCGCGCTGGAAGTCGCGCAGCTGGCTGTCGAGGGTCTTCGTCTCGGGCACGTACATCGCGGGCCGGACCAGATCCTGCCACCGCGTGCCTCCCCCCGCCGCCGCCTCGCCGAGGCCCATCGCGAACGGGACGAGGTCCTTCGCGAACACGATGCCCACGATGTTGTCGGACGTGCCGTCGTACACCGGGAGGCGGGTGTGCTCGCTCTGGCGGAACGCCTCGACCACGTCGTCCGTCGCGGCGGCGAGGTCCACCGCTACCATGTCGAGACGCGGCGTCATGACCTCATCCACCCGCGTGTCTGCCAGGGTGAACACGCCGAGCAGCATGTCGCGCTGCGCCACGCCCAGGGCCGGCTCGAGGGGCCGCGGCGTCGCGATCAGACGATGCAGGCCCTTGTCGACCCACCCGAGCAGCCACAGGAGGAGGCCGAACGGGGCGAGCGTGCGCCGCGCGAGCGGCAGCGCGAGCGCGGCCAGCTCGGGCGCCACGCGGGCCAGGCTGCGTGGCAGGGCGTCGCCCACGACGAACAGGAAGGCCGCCGCGAGCCCCCACGTGCTCAATCCCTCGGCCCAGGGCCGGCGCCACCAGCCGACCGCATCGCCGGCGGCGACGGCGCCCAGGATGAGGAGCGCCAGGCGTGCCACGTGCAGCGCCCGGTGCAACGGCACGCGTCCGCCGACGGTGGCGGGAGGCGCGTCGCCCAGGGTGTGGAGCGCCTCGCCCACGGCGGCCTCCTCGGCGAGCGCCAGCACGCCCGCCCACAGCGCCGCGGCCAAGCCGACCAGGCCACCCACGAACGTCAGCGCCACGCCGGTGAACGTCACGGCGCGGTCCCGCGGCCCAACAGCCGCCGCACGTAGCGCTCCTGACGACGCCACATCGCGGAACGGGTTCGGCCCCGCCCCTCCGGGTGATCGTACCCCAGGACGTGCAGCGTGCCGTGCACCGCGAGCCGGATCAGCTCTTCGTCCAGCCCCTCCTCCTTCCCCTTCCCTCCGCCCCCGTTCGCGACCCAGGTCTCCGCCGCCTGCGGGCAGATGTAGACATCGCCCACGAGCCCTCCGCCCGCTTGCGGTAGTGCGAATGCCAGCACGTCGGTCAGGCCGCGGCGGCCGGTGGTGCGCCGGTTGAGGCGGCGCATGGCCCCGCCGTCGAGCAGCGTCAGCTCGACGCGGGCGCGCCGGGCGTGCTCCCAGGCCAGGATGCGCCCGACCGCGCGTTCAAGCCTTCGTCGCAGGCTGCCACGTCGCGGTGATGCCGCCACTGGACTCCGGATAGTCGATGCGGTTGTGGTACATCCCGGTGATGATGCGCAGGAACTCCTGCTTGGCTTCGTCGATCTGGCGCAACGTCATCGGCGTCTCGTCCAGCTGACCGGCGTTCAGCTTGTTGCGCACGATGTGATTCACCACCTCTTCGATCTTGTGCGGCGTCAGGTCTTCGAGCACGCGCAACGCTGCTTCCACCGAGTCGGCGAGCATGGTGATGGCGGTCTCGGCGGAGTGCGGCTTCGGGCCGGGATACATGTAGTCTGCCGGCCGCGGCGATCCTCCGTCGCCGCTCTTCTTCGCGCGGTCGAGGAAGTAAGTGATCTCCGTGGTGCCGTGGTGCTCGGGAATAAAGGCGGCGACGGCGTCGGGCAGCCCGGCCTCGCGGGCCAGCGCCAGGCCGTCGGTCACGTGCGCCTTGATGATCTGCGCCGATTGATACGGCTTGAGCCGGTCGTGCGGGTTGTTCCCGTGCGCCTGGTTCTCCACGAAGTATTGCGGGTTCTTGATCTTTCCGATGTCGTGGTAGTAGCAGCCGACGCGCCCCAGCAGGCCGTCGGCGCCGATCCGGTTGCAGGCGGCCTCCACCAGGTTCGCCATGGCGACCGAGTGGGCGTAGGTGCCGGGCGCCTCGAGCGACAGACGCCGCAACAACGGCCGGCTCGGATCGGACAGCTCGAGCAGGGTGAGATCGGTGGTGATGCCGGTGATCGACTCCGCCACGGGAAGCAGGAAGAACGTCAGCCCGGCCGACACCAGCCCGTTCGCGGCCCCCCACACGCCCCGCAGGCCGATGTCGACCAGGCTCCAGCTGCCGGCGAGCCCGAGCGCCAGCGCCCCGGCGAGGTACCCGAGAGCGATGATCAGCACCGGCACGTAGAAGTTGCTGCGGCTCCGCAGCACGCGCACGGTGAGCGCCGCGGTGACGCCGCCGATGAGACACAGGAACATCGCTGGCAGGTCGTGGAACACCGGCTGCAGGCCGATCACGCTCGCCAGGATCATGGCCGCGATCATCGAGACCCGGCCGTTGAACAGCACGGTGAGCATCATCGCCGTGAAAGGCAGGATGATGACCTCGGGGTGGTGCGGCGCGAACCGGGCGACGGCGGCGGCCTGCAGCAGGACGAGTGCGAACAGTCCTCCGATGAGCGCCACCTGACGGCGCTCGCGATACGTCTCGCGGCGGTACAGCACCATCAATACCCAGAAGATTCCCAGCACAAGCGAGTCGCGCAGGACTGCGCCGAAGACGCCTCCGACCGAACGACTGGTCGCCGACCCGCGCCGCACCAGATCGCCGTGCAGGGCCACCAGCTTCTCGTACGCCTCGTTGGTCACCACCTCGTGCCCGCCCACGATCCGGTCGCCGGCGCGGACGATGTACTTGCTCGGATCGACGCTGCGACGGAGGTCGTCGCGTCGCCGCTCGGTCTCGAGCGCGTTGGGGACCAGGGTGGGTCGGAAGAAGTGCCCGGCGAGCCGTACGTAGAGCTGGTCGCCCACGCTCGATCCCCGGTCCGGATGGATCGCGCGCGCGCGCGCCAGGTATTGGGCGTAGGAGAGCACTTGATCGCGCGATACCGACTGCTCACCCGAGCGCCGTCGCACGATCAAGTCGGGCGCCTGCTCGACCTGCAGGACGCCCGGGCCCGTGACGCCGAGCGATAGCGTGCGGTCGAACAGCTCGGTCAGGGCCTTCTCCACGGCGTGTCGCTTACCCCCCTTGGCGAGGTAGGCGGCCTCCGGGGCCGCCAATGCGAAGCCCCGCGCTTTGGCCGCTGCCGCGATCGCAGCGGCGCCGGCCGAGTCGGCGGCCGCTTCCACGCTGGCGAAGAAGGCGCGCAGCACGATCTTGGCGCTGTCCAGCGCCCGTTCCTGGAACTGGTAGATCGGCTTGACGGTGGCGGCGAGCTCCTCCGCCTCGCGGGCGAGCTCCTGGTCCGACTTGTTCACGGGGAACGTGAACGGCGCGATCACGTCGCGATCCGCTACCGCGCCGGGCGCGAGCAACGGCGCGACGTTGGTTGCACTGGACGGGAAGACGACGTAGCCGAGCGTCGCCAGGCCCACGACCCAGACCCAGCGGCTGCCGTGATACCGCAGCTGCTCGAGAGTCGGCGACCTCATGTCAACCCTGCGCGTCCTCGGCGTACGCCCGGATGATGTCCCGTACCAGACGGTGACGCACCACGTCCGTGTCCCCGAGATAGCAGAAGGCGATCCCTTCGATCCCCGGGAGGATCCGCTCCACCTGGAGCAGCCCCGAGTCCTCTCGATTGGCGAGGTCGATCTGCGTCTTGTCGCCCGTGATCACGGCCCGCGAGTTCACGCCGAGGCGCGTGAGGAACATCTTCATCTGCATCCCCGTCGCGTTCTGCGCTTCGTCGAGAATCACGAAAGCATCGGACAGCGTGCGACCCCGCATATACGCGAGCGGCGCGATCTCGATCGTTCGGCTCTCGATCGCCTTCTGCACGCGGTCGCGCGGCATCATGTCCTCGAGCGCGTCGTACAGCGGCCGCAGGTAGGGATCGACCTTCTCGTGCACATCGCCGGGCAGGAAACCCAGACTCTCGCCCGCCTCCACCGCCGGGCGCGCGAGCACGATGCGCCGCACCCGCTTGCGCGACAGCGCATCCACCGCCGCCGCGACCGCCAGGTACGTCTTGCCCGTGCCGGCCGGACCGATGCCGATCACGATGTCGTGCTGCGACACGGACTGGAGATACTCCCGCTGCCCCGCCGTCTTGGGTTGGATCACCCGCCGCAGGCCGGGCAGGATGATGCGGTACTCCCCCTCGGCCGCCGGCCCGGCCGGCGCGCGCCCTTCGTCGCTCACCAGCCGGTCCACGTCGGCTACGTCGAGCGTGTCGCCCATCCGCGCCAGGTCCACGAGCGCCTGCGCGACGGCCGTGGCGCGCTCCACCGCGGGCAGCGGGCCCTGCAGCATCAGTGTGTCGCCCCGCAGCGACACGCGGACGCCCAGCCGTCGCGCCAGCTCGACCAGATTCCCGTCGTTCACGCCCGCCAGCGCGAGCGGATCCACTCCCTCGGTGGAAAGCCTGTGGGTCACGTCGTCGCTCATCGCTTCACCTCGATGTGGAGCGCCGCCAAGTCCGCCGGGTTGGCGGGCGCGGGCGCGCCCTCGAACAGGGCGCGCGCCGCAGTCGTCTTCGGGAACGCGATCACGTCGCGCATGCTCTCCGCCCCGGCGAGCGCCATCACGACGCGATCGAAGCCGATCGCGAATCCGCCGTGCGGCGGCGCTCCCGCCTGCAGCCCGGAGAGCAGGAAGCCGAACCGCGCTTCGGCTTCGGCCGGCGACATGCCGAGGTGGGCGAACACCCTGCGCTGCACCGCGGGATCGGTGATCCGGATGGACCCGGAACCCAGCTCGCTGCCGTTGTATACCGCATCGTAGTGCAGCGCCCGGCAGCCGAGCGGGTCCGAATCGAGCCGAGCCACGTCGTCGGGGTGCGGCGCGGTGAACGGGTGGTGCGCGAATACGGGACGTCCCGTCTCCGGGTCGGGCTCGAACAGCGGAAAGTCCACCACCCAGCAGAACGCGTGGGCCGCCTTGGGCGCGCCACCGAGCCGGTGGATCACTTCCTGACGCACGCGGTCCATCACCGGCGACGTCACCCGATCGAGCCCCACCGTCATCAGCCCTGCATCGCCGTCGCCCACCCCGAGCGCTCCGAGGGCGGTCGCCGTGAAGTACTTCGCCACCGATCCCGAGACTTGCTCGCCCTGCCGCTTGACCCACGCGAGCCCTGCCCCGCCGAGCTGCTTCGCGGCGTCGGCGAGCTGGTCCACGTCCTTGCGAGACAGGGCGCCCCCGCCTTTTACCGCCAGTCCCCGCACTCGGGCCCCGTTCCCGAGCGCCGACTGGAAGAACGGCACGCCGAGCGGCTTCACCTGCGCCGTCCAATCGGCGATGGGGAAGTCGTAACGCAGGTCCGGCTTGTCGGTGCCGTAGCGCTCCATCGCGTCGCGCCAGGCGATGCGCGGGAAGGGACGCGCGACGGCCTGCCCCGCTTCGTCCCACAGCGCGACCAGCACCGCTTCCACGTAGCCGATCACGTCCTCCACGCCCACGAACGACGCCTCGAGGTCGATCTGCGTGAACTCGGGCTGACGATCGTTGCGCAGGTCTTCGTCGCGGAAGCAGCGCGCGATCTGGAAGTAGCGGTCCAGCCCGGCCACCATGAGCAGCTGCTTGTAGAGCTGCGGCGACTGCGGCAGGGCGTAGAACTCACCCGGGTGGACGCGCGACGGCACGAGGTAGTCACGCGCCCCCTCCGGAGTCGGTTTGGTGAGCACCGGCGTTTCGATCTCGAGGAACCCGAGGTCGGAGAGGGTGCGGCGCGCCCGCTGCGCCAGGCGGTGGCGCAGGATCAGGTTCGCCTGCATCTCGGGTCGGCGCAGGTCGAGGTGCCGATACTTCAGCCGCAGCTCCTCGGCGGCGAGCTCCTCCCCCTTGCCGCGAGCGACCGGGATCGCCGGAGTGGCGGCCGGCCCGACGACCGTGAGCGTGGTCGCCTGCACCTCGACGTCGCCCGTGGCGAGGTCCGGGTTCTTCATGCTCGCCGGGCGGGCCGTGACGTCGCCCTCCACCTCGACGACGGTCTCGCTCGTGACCTGACCCGCCACCCGCCGCACCTCTTCCGGGGCCCCGGGGCCGACGGCGATCTGGACGATCCCCGCCCGGTCGCGCAGGTCGATGAACACGATGCCGCCGAGGTCGCGGCGACGGTGCACCCACCCGCCCAACCGCACCCGCTGTCCCACGTGCTGCGCGCGAAGCTCGCCGCAGCGATGCGTGCGCCGGGACGTGCCGCTGACGCTGTCTATGGAACCTCCGCCGCGCACAGAGCGCGGTAGAACTCGTCGGGAGTGCGGGCCGCGAGCAGCCTGCCGCGCACCGGCTCGCGACGCACCAGCCGGGAGATTCGGCCCAACGCCTTCACGTGTGCTCCCGCCGCCGATTCCGGGCCTGCGAGCAGGAAGAACAGACGCACCGGCTCGCCGTCGATCGTTTCATACGGCACCGGCGCGGGGGTCGTACCCGCCGCCACCACCAGGGCGGACAACGCCGGCGTCTTGCCGTGGGGGACCGCCACGCCGTACCCGATGCCCGTGGGAAACTGCTTCTCCCGCTCGAGGATGGCGCCCAGCACTTCTTCGGAGGCGCCATTCCCGCCAGCCACGACGTTGACGAGCTCCCGCAGCACCCCCTCCTTGTCGGTAGCGTGGAGCGGGACCCGGATACGGGCGGGCGTCAGAAGCTCGGACAGGCGCACGGTGGTCCAAGTGTCGTAAACGGTTGAAGATAGTTAAGTTAAGTGCGACATGCAACGCATTTCCGGAGCGGCACTTACGTGCCCGGACCTACTGAGCCTCACCCCCGATGCCGCCCGCGCGGCGCTCGAGGGCTGGCTCGCCGCACGGGGCGAGGCGCCGTACCGGGCGAAGCAGATTCTCCCCCGCCTGTGGCGGCGACCGGTTGGCTCGTGGGACGACGCGACCGAGCTGCCTGCGCCGCTGCGACGCGACCTGGCCGCAGCGTTTCCGCTCCGCCGGCTCGTGCTCGCGGCCCGTCAGGTGTCGCGCGACGGCACCGAGAAGTATCTCTGGGACCTGGGCGACGGCGAGGCGATCGAGTCGGTGCTCATTCCCGAGGGGCGACGTCGCACCCAGTGCATCTCCTCCCAGGTCGGCTGCGCGCTAGGGTGCGTGTTCTGCGCCACGGGGCGGATGGGGTTCCGCCGCAACCTGTCGGCCGCGGAGATCGCCGGCCAGGTTCGGGAGGTGATCCTGCTCGATCCCGCCCTGAAGCCGACCAACGTCGTGTTCATGGGGATGGGGGAACCGCTGCTCAACTGGGAGGCGGTCGATACCGCGCTCACGATTCTGAACCATCCCGCCGGGTTGGGGATTGGAGCGCGGCACATCACGGTGTCGACCGTCGGCATCCTGCCGAGCCTCGACAAGCTCGCCCG
>JAEHDT010000200.1 GCA_016880225.1 Gemmatimonadota bacterium
CAGCGCGACTGCGCCGGCCAATCAGGGGAAACGTCTCCCTCCGCCCCGTTCGCCACCAGGTGATATCCCACGCCGCGCCGGCTGAGCGAGTCTATGTGCCGCTCGAGCCCCCGCTCGATGATCCCGTGCAGCCCAGCGTCGAGCAGCTCGTTCTCCGGAGCGTCCGCCGTGCCGTGCACGGCGAACACGCTGAGCGCGCCCGCCGGCCGGTACACGCTGTCCGCACCACGGCCCCGTTGATCGACCCGCAACAGTGTCCACAGCGGGTTCACGGCGCGGTGCGTCGGGTCGAGGCCGGGCGTCACCGCTGCGGGTGGCGTCCACTCGGGCTTGTTGCGGAGGAAGGCCTGGTAGCTCCGATTGCGCGTGTGTCCCCACACCGCGGTGGCGCTCCACGCGACGCGTGCTGGGCGCAGATCGCGCTGCGCGTCGAGCACGGCGCGGGCGAAGCGCGACACGAGGAACTCGACCATGGCCGAATCGTAGCCCACGACCTGCGACGTGCTCTGGTTGTACTGGCGATCCGCGTAGAAATGCCCCGGACCGGAGTGCACATGCGTGGCCGCGATCACCAGTCGATCCGCACCGAGCCCGGTCGAGTCGCGGATGCGCAGGGCGGTGAGACGGTGCAGGTTCGGACTGATCTGCGCCAGATCGGCGACCACGAACGCCACGCGCTCGCCCGTCCGATCCTCGAGGAGCAGGGCGCGCGCATACAGATGCACGCGATAGCCCACGGCGCGCCGGCCCTCCGGGCCGTTGCCCGCGAGTCCGACCCCGGGTGGGGGTGTGATGTCCGCCCGGCCGAATCCCGCCCGCAACCCGGGCGGCGCGGCCGGCACGGGCCGCGCCGACGTGGGACTCGGGAGCTGCAGCTCGTGGTACGCGATGCACCCGGACACCGCGAGCGACACCGCGAGTGCGACCTGCGCGCGCGCTCTCACCACGACACGATCGGTGGAGACAAGCGCAGCGCCAGCGCCACCCATAGTTTGCCACTACGCCGTGCGTCACTCGGGCGAGCGCTGCTGGGCCGGGTCGCGTCGTCGGTACTGAATTGCACGTGGCCCTCGAGCCGCAGCACGGTCGGCACATGGAGCGGGCGCAGCGTCACGTCGGTCGACGCCGCGAAATCCACGTGCGTGACGCCGGCGCGCGCGAAGTAGGCGCCCTGCGCCGGGTCCTGGGTGTTCACGTCCTGGCCGAGCGTATAGCCCACCGCGGCCCGGGTAATCAGGACCAAGAACGGCGCGGCAAGCGGGTTGGCGAGCACCGGGACGGTGACGCTCCCCTCGATGTACGCCCCCTGCACTCGGTCGACGTCCAGCCAGACCGCGACGCCCGGCACGACGTACTTCGAGGTGCCACGCAAGTCCACGTACAGCTCGGTGGTGTTGTCGGCGCGCGTGCGGCCAGCGGTTGGAGCAGTTCCGCGGAACGTGTACCGAATCCCGCCCAGCGCCGCGTGCACCAGTCCGAGGGACCACGTGGCCTGCCCCCAGTAGTTCAGCTCGGCGAGGCCGGCGTTGCCGGTCCCGAGATCCGACAGGTCGTTGGGCCCGGCGCTACCGAGCTCGTAGCTCGCCCAAGCGCCGCCCGACAGGAAACCGCCGCCCGCCTTCAGGCTGACGAAGCCTTCCGGCTGAACGACCCAGCCGTTGGCGCGCGTCACGCCGCGCCACACGTAGGGCGAGCTCAGCGTGGCATCGAGGCCGATGTACACCTGGGGGCAGGCGGAGCTGGGTAACCCAAGCGCCGGAAGGAGAGCCGCGGCGACGAACAGCCGGAGGCGAGGCATCGGGGCGGCAAATGTGCGCTGCGCGGCCCGGGGCCGCAAATCAGCGCACCCATCGCGCATGCGACCCGGTCAGTGACGCGGGGTGGAGGAGGTCTAGTCTCGCTACCTCCGCCGCTTCGATCCCAGCAACGAATGCTTCACGACGCTCTCCGGCACGCTTTCCCCGTGTCGCACGGTGAACACCGTCTTCCGCTTGAGCCCGAGATCGAGCTCCACGACCAAATGACTGCGGTCGCGGGCCACGCGCCAACGCCGGGATGACGGCCGCTCGCCGCCCATCGCCTTGAGCGCGGCCGTGACGGCCGCCTCGGGCGGCTCGCTCACGGCGGCGAGCTGCGCGCAGGTGGAGCAGCGGCGCGCCTCGCGCCCGCGGGGCTCGACAGGCCCGAGATCAGCGATACACACCTGCCGGCCGCAATACCCGCACGGCGCCCGATGCCTGGCACACGCGTCCTTGCCGCAGACGGGACATGACCCGACTTCGTCGGACGCGAAGATTGCCGCCGGCTCCTGGGCGCAGGCAGCCACGTGCCGCCCGCACACCAGGCGCCGCGACTGGTCGGTGCGGCGCATGTGTTGCGAGCAGTGCACCTGCTCATCCACCGCACACACCGCCTGATGCGCCGTGCAGACCGACTTGCCGCAGCTCGCGCACTGCAGGACCTCGTCCACACCCACCGGTTCGCTGGTGCCCCCCTCGCAGTAGCGCAGGCACGCCGCACACAACCGGCGGCTTCCCTTCGGCGCCTCCGCGTGGCTCTGCTCCGCATGGCGGTTGCAGATCACCCGGCCGCAGCTGCCGCACGGCGCGAGGCACGCCGTGCAGGCGGCGTGCCCATCCTCGGCGCACACGCCCTCGTGGGCAGTGCAGTGCTCGAGCCGGCACGAGGGACACACGCGCACGTGCTCGTCGCACGCCGGCTGGCCGTCCACGCGACACTGGGCGATGCCGTGGTCCGCGCAGAAGTCTTCGCCGCAGACCGAGCAGCGCGATGAGCACGCGTCACAGGCGCAGTGGTCGTGGCGGCAGATCACCAGGGTCGCGGGCGGGCGGCCGCAGTGCGGGCACGCGAACGACCAGGTCGCCCCGTCACTGCGACTGCTGAAAGACCGCTGCGCGCTGAACGTGGCGCTACGCTTCCGCGGGGGGGCCGACTCGAGCTGCCACTCGGCGCGCTGCAGCAGCACGGCCGCCTCGATCAGCTGCAACGGATGCACCACCGCCTTCACCTGGCTGCGCCTGATCTCTTCCGTGCGGCGCCGCTCGGCGAGCGCGGTGACCGTGCCGATGGCCTCGGGGTCGGTCTGCTCCTTCAGAATCGACTCGAAGTAGCGGTCGAGCCGCGCCAGCTCGAGAGCGAGCTGCTGCGCGGCGGCGGCGTGCCGCGCGGCCACCCGCTCCGCCGATTTCTCCCGGAGATGGCTCAGGAGCAGCCGCATCAGGTCGGCAGGCTCGCGCGCCGCAACCGGCGCCGCGGCGGCCGCGACGGACGAATCAGCAGGCTCGATGCGACCCGACGCCAGGGCCTCAAACGCGCCGGCTACGTCGTCGCTCGCCTTCGCGCCGGCCGAGAGGTCGAACACGTCGCTTTCGACCACCGCTTCCTCGACCCCAGCGCCGGCGCGGAGCACCACGCGCGCGACGAGCCGTCCCACCGGATGCACGGCCAGGAGCAGCGCGCTGCGCTCGACCGTGCCGTCGCGTACGGGGATCGCGAGCTCGACACTGTTCGCGTCGCCGGCTCCGGCCGACGCGATCAGGCCCAGCGAGAGCCGCGCGGCGCGGGCACGAATCGCCTCGATCAAGTGCGAGAGGAACGGGCTGCCGAGCACCGCGATTTCGGCGTCCGGGTCGCGCTCGAGCGCGTCGACTGAGAACGCCACGCGCAGCGACTCGCGGTCCCTGAAGAAGGGGCGCTCGGATTGGGGGAACCTCAGCTCGTAATGATCGGCGCCGAGCTCGGTGCGCTTCACGCCGGCGAGCTTGCAGTAGCGCTCGAACAGCGAACGGATACGCGCATCAGCGAGAGCCTCGGCGTCGTCCGCCGCCGCGGCTGGCGGCCGTGGCGCCCGGCGATGCGGTTTTTCCCTGGGCGCGCGCCGGGGCTTCCGGGGAGGGCGGCGCTTCACGCCGGAGCCTCCACGGCGAGGTCCACCAGCACCAGGGGCAACCGGTCCACTCGCGCCACGAGGGCGATCGTGCGGCCCGCGCTGCTCAGCCCGGTGAGCCGCACCAGGTCGCCGTACTCCGGGTGGCTTCCGGCCGGCTGCTCCGTGCTGGCGCCGCCGATCGGCTCGATCGACTCGAGCGCTTCGAGGATCTCCTGCACGTGAAGCCCGAGCCTGCGGCGCTTCGCTTCCCAGCCGGCCGCTTTGACGAGGTGGCTCGTGCCGAGCCCGAGACGCAGCCGGCCGGGGACCGACAGCGTCTCGAACCGGCGCTCGAGCCGCATGGCGTTGTCGTCCGGCGCGATCGTGGAGTTGAGCGCTTCCTGCTCCTTCCCCACCGCGCTGCTCTTCTCGATGTCGGCGCCCAGCGCTTCCACCCGGCGCGCGAAGTCTTCCTCGCTCTCGGCGGCGAGCCACTCTTTCGCCAGTCGCCCTTCGAACTCCTGCGCGCCGCCGAATTCCCCGAGGATCAGGTCCAGCTCACCCACCACCAGCTCGAACAGCTTGATCTTCTTGTCGAGCAGCTGGAGGATGTACGATTCGATCGTCCCGGCCGCCGCGAGGTTGATGATGTGCACCTCGCGCTTCTGCCCGATGCGGTGCAGGCGCCCGATGCGCTGCTCCACGACCATTGGGTTCCACGGCAGGTCGTAGTTCACGAGCACGTTGCAGAACTGCAGGTTGCGTCCCTCGCTGCCGGCCCGCGTGGCGATCAACACGCTACGCTCGTCCTCGTGGAACGCGCGGATGCGCTTGTCGCGGTCGGCGGTCGAGTGGGCGCCCCAGTAGACGATCGGCTGGCGATCGAGCTTCTTCACGCGCTCCTCGATCAGCTGAATCGTCGGGCGGTGGTCGCTGAAGACCACGAGCCGGTCGGGGGTCTCCTCGAGGAGCCCGGTCAACACGTCCAGCTTGGCGTGGGTCTTGATGCTTTGCGACCGCTTGGCGAGCTGGCTGGCGATGGTGCGGTACTCGGGGTTGATGCGCTCGCTCTCGGCCAGGTGGGCGAGCGATTCCGCGAGGGCGCGCGCCGAGGAGCAGAGCCGCTGGCGCAGGTGGATGACCGCGAGCTGCACAGTTCCCCTGCGTGTCGGCTTCCCCTCCGCGTGCTCGGCCGGCTGAATGAAGCCCTCGCGATACAGCCGGCGCAGGAACTCCGTGGTGCGCTGGTACAGGTCCGCTTCGGCGCGCGTCAGCTTGACCTCGGGGTGGCGCGGCCGGCGCGGCGGCAGGTCGAGGTCGTCCACCACGCTCGAGCGCCGGGTGCGGATCATCACCTCGTGCGTCAGCGCGCGCAGCGCCTCGGGGTCCTTGGGCTGGCGGCGGTCGCCCGCGACGAGGTGCTCGCTCTTGAACTCTTGCCAGGTGCCGAGCTGGCCGGGCCGGAGCAGGGTGATGAGGTTGTACAGCTCGCGCAGGTCGTTCTGGAGCGGTGTGGCGGTGAGCAGCAGGATGAAGTCGCGCTCGATCCTCTCGATGAAGCGGTAGGTCGCGCCGCGCTCGCTCTTCACCTTGTGCGCCTCGTCCACGATCACCAAGTCCCAGCGGTGCCGCAAAATCTCCTCGGCGTGGCGGCGCGAGCGCGCCCGGTCGTGCGACAGGATCGCCTTGGTGACGTCGTGCCAGTCGTCGGGGTCGGTAGGCGTCTCGAAACGCTCGAAGAACTTCTCCTCGAGCTCCCCCTGCCACTGGCCCACGAGCGAAGCGGGCGTGAGGATCAGCGCCCGGCGGGCGAGCCCGCGGATCGCTAGTTCTTTGTAAATGAGGCTCGCCTCGATCGTCTTGCCGAGGCCCACTTCGTCGGCCAGGATGGCGCGGCCACCCATGTCGCGCAGCACCCGCTGCGCCACGTCGATCTGGTGGGGCAGCTCCTTGATGGCGTTGGCGTCGAGGGTGATCAGCCGGTCGAAGCCGGGAACCAGCGCGACCCGCTCCGCCTCGCGCCGCAGCTCGTACCAGGCGCGCCCGGCGGGCGGCTGCGCAAGCTGCTCCACGAACAGCTGCAGCGACCGTTCGTCGACCGCCCAGCTATCCTCGGGCAGGGGGTTGGGTAGCGTCACGTCGTCCCTCATACGGGGGACGGAATATAGGAAATTGGGCTGGGGGAAGTCTTTCCCGGGCTCGAGCCCGGCCTCGGCACGAAGTGCGCCCTTACAGGGCGCACCCCGGCCGAGTGGTTCGCTTGATCTTAGATGTCGTCCGAGGGGGAGAGCTCGGTCGCGGCCTGATGCCCGTTGCCGTTCCCGTTGCCGTTCCCATTCCCGTTCGGGAGCACCTTCGACCGCCCGCCCGTGACGGCGAGCCAACGCTTGCGCATCGCGATCAAATCGTCCAGTTGCTGGCGCAACTGGGCGACGTTGGTGTCCACCAGATGGATGCGCCAGTCGAGGTACTGCTCCGCCTGCTCCGGCGTCCAGTCGGCCGGGCCCGTGAACACCACCTGCTCCCTCGAGGCGGCGTCGTGCCCCGGCGGCACCTCCGCGCGGTCGAGGACGTCCATCTTCGCGAGCACGTCCGTCACCTTGCGTCCCATCAAGTCCAGCTTCCGTCCCATGCAATCCTCCTTAACAGCGTGTTGCTGCGGTACGTGGCTAGGGCGCGATCGTAGCGCCCCATGCGGGCGCGGGGGATAGCGGCATTCGCGGATCATAGCAACCAGGTGTCATATATACTATAGAGTTGTTATAATAGATATGCCTGCCATAGCGCGCAAGGAGCGTGGGATGCCACGGTATCGAGGTGAGAAGATCCGCTATCGTCGCCGGGGGGTGGTGCGCTTGCGGTTGCGGCAGCTGCTGGCAGCGCGAGCGGTGTCGCCGTATGGGCTGGCGAAGTTCACCGGCTTGAGCCTGAACACGATCTACCGCCTCACCCGGCCCAACGGCCGCTTCGGCCTCATCCGGGCCGATACCATCGAGCGGCTGTGTGGGGCGCTGCGCGTGACGCCCGCCGAGCTGTTCGACTACGAGAAGCCGTGATCCCCGCGCCAGGGGCGCGGATGCTACAACGCGCCCCGGTGGTGCGCCACGGCGTAGAGCAGCGCGGCCCCCGCGAGGGCGATGTTCTTCCAGAACTGCGCGTGCTCCCCGGCCTTCATCATCGGGTCCGCGACCGTCCAGTAGTTGTGGATCATGAGCGCCGCGGAGACGAGGAAGAGGAACACCGCCGCCGCGCCCACGATCGGGTGCCAGCCGACGAGGATCATGATGCCCCCGCCGAGCAGCATCACGCCGGTCACGACCGCTCCGGCGGTGGGCGCGGGCACGTGCTTCGACGCGGCGTAGCCGGCGATCGCCTTCGTGTTCCGAAGGTGGTTCACCCCGTTGATGATGAACAACGCCACGAACAGCACCCGTCCGACCCACGCCAGCACGACCCAGAAGTCCATATGTGCCTCCTAGTTCGGACTGATCCCGGAAGACCACTCCCGGTATAGCGCCGGGAACAGCTGCTCGAGCCGGCGCAGCTTCGGCATGTCGTTGTAGACGATGTAGGGCTGATTCGGGTGGCGCGCGAGATAGTTCTGGTGATACTCCTCCGCGGCATAGAACTGCGCGAACGGCACCACCTGGGTGACGACGGGACCGGAGAACACGTGGGCCTTGTTCAGCTGATCGATGTAGGCCCGCGCGATCTCCTTCTGGGCCTCGCTCGTATAGAAGATCGCCGAGCGGTACTGGCTACCCACGTCGGGACCCTGGCGGTTCAGCTGGGTTGGATCGTGCGCCACCGCAAAGAAGACCTGCAGCAGCTCGGCATATGAAATCCGCGCCGGATCGTAGGTGATCTTCACCGACTCGGCGTGCCCGGTCGTGCCGGTACTCACGACTTCGTATTCCGCGGTGCTCGCGCCTCCCCCCGAGTAGCCCGAGACTACTGTAGAGACGCCCCGCACGTGCTTGAACACCGCGTCAACACCCCAAAAACAGCCGCCCGCGAACACGGCGACCTGCTCACCCTTGGCGGGCGGGACACCGGAGCCGGGCGCGAACGCCGGGATCTGGGCCTGGGCGACGCCCACGAACGCGAGGACGGGGATGAGACTGCGAAACTGGACCATGACGAAATCTAGCCTCGCCAC
>JAEHDT010000201.1 GCA_016880225.1 Gemmatimonadota bacterium
CGTTCACCCGCAACGACAAGCTGTACTACGTCATGGTGCAGCTCGATTCGACTCACCGCGCCACCCCGAGCGACATGTCGGGGATCTACCTGCGGGGACACGGCGGGCAGCTGGTGCAACTGGGCGCCCTGGCGAAGGTCGGGGAGGGAGTGGGCCCGAGGCAGATCAACCACTTCAACCGGGTGCCGTCGTTCACGCTCTCGGCGTCCCTGATTCCCCCGTTCGCCCAGGGCGAGGCGCTCGATTCACTCGATCGCTTGGCCCGGCGGGTGCTACCGCCGGGGAGCACGACGGCGCTGGCGGGTGACTCGCGCGAGTTCAAGGAGAGCGGCGGCGCGCTCTACTTCGCCTTCGGCGTGGCGCTGCTGGTCGTGTTCATGGTGCTCGCTTCGCAGTTCGAATCGCTGGTGCACCCGTTCACCGTGTTGCTGGCGGTGCCGCTCGCGGTGACCGGCGCGCTCGCGACGCTGCTCGTGGCCGCCCTGCTGCATCGCCCGGGAGGGACGATCAACCTGTACAGCGAGATCGGCATGGTGCTGCTGATCGGACTCGTGACCAAGAACTCGATCCTGCTGGTGGAGTACGCCAACCAGCTCAAGGCAAAGGGGCTCGACGCCTTCGCCGCGGTGCTCGAATCGGGCCGCATCCGGCTGCGACCGATTCTCATGACGTCGGTATCGACGATCATGGGCGCGATTCCGGTGATGATCGGACTCGGCGCGGGCTCCACGTCGCGCCGGCCGCTCGGCTACGCGATCGTGGGCGGCATCCTCTTCTCCACCGTGCTGACGCTGTTCGTGGTGCCGGTCGCCTACACGCTGCTCGACCGGCTGACGGTGCGGGAAGCCCAGGACCTCGGAACGGCCCAGCCGGTGGAGGCCGACTGATGCTCGCGCTGCTCGCGACGCTCCAGCTCCAGGCGGCGGCTCCGACCGTCTCTCCGGGTGACTCGCTACCGGTCGTGACGCTCGCCGAGGCGCTGCGCCGGGCCACGGGGCTCGACGCGAACTACGTCGCCGCACTGGGACAGGTGGACAACGCCGTGTGGGCCCGGCGCACCGCGTTCAGCGTCTTTCTCGTTCCCGCGGTGAACGTCCAGACGGACGCGACCAAGAACCTGCCGGCGTTCTTCAACTTCGGGACCCTGAGGCCCGAGAACTACTCGGTTCAAGCCCAGGTGACGCTGCGCTACGACCTGTTCACGGGCGGCCAGAAGCTCGCCGAGCTCAGCCGCTCGGCGGCGGCGCTCGAGGGCGCGCGGGCTGGAGAGCTGCAGGCGCGGTTCGCGGCGGCCCTGCTCACCGAGTCCAACTACTACGCCGTGCTCGCCGGCGAGGAGCTGGTGCGCGTGGCGCGGGAGCGGGTGCAGCGCGCGCAGCAGCAGCTCGCGGTGGCGCGGGCGCGCGTGTTGTCGGGTGCCGCCGTGCAGACCGACTCGCTGCAGCTGCAGCTCGAGCTGGCGCGGGCGCAGGTCGGCTTGCTGCGCCAGGCGACCGATCTGCGGGTGGCGCGGCTCACCCTCGGGAGCCGGGTCGGCGCCCCGGGGGCGGTGGACGCCGCCCCGCTCGACAGCGTGCTCCCCGCCGAGCTGCCGCTCACGCTCGACGCGGCCGTCGAGCAAGCGGCCCTGCAGGGCCCCGACTACCGGCGCGCCCGGGCCGAGGAGCGGGCCGCCGCGGCCTCGTACCGCTGGCGGCTCGGCACCTACCTGCCGCGCGCCAGCCTGACCGCGACCGGGATCGCGTTCGACAACAACTTCTACCCGACGAGCCGGAAGTTCTCCCAGCTCACGCTGACGGTGGCGTTTCCGCTGTGGGACAACTTCCAGCGCGAGAACGCGGTCAGCCAGGCGCGCGTCAATCGGGACGTGGCGCGCGCGGTGCGCGCCGATATGGAGCGGTCGGTGCGGCGCGACGTGACCGCGGCGTATGACGGGTTCACGACGGCTCGGGCCAGCTCCGACATCGCCGCCCAGGCTGTGGCGGTGGCGCGCGAGAGCTTTCGCGTGCAGCAGAGCCGCTACCGAGCGGGCGCGATCAACATCCTCGACCTGCTCAAGGCGCAAGCCGACCTGGACGACGCGGAGTCCGGCCTGGTGCAGGCCCGCTATGCGACGCGCCTCGCGTTGGCCGGGCTGGAAGCGATCCTCGGCCGGCGGCTCTTCCCCGAACTGGAACTGCGGTGAGACATGAAGAACACGATGCGTAGTGCGTGGTGCGTGGTTGCCGCCGCGGCGGCGCTCGTTGCCGCCGGATGCAAGAAGGGCAAGGCGGGTGGCGCGGCCGCGTTCGGCGGCGGCGGGCCCATGGCCGTGCCCGTCGAGGTCGCCGTCGCCCGCAGCGACACGGTGCGCGACGAAATCGCGGCCACCGGCCAGATCGAAGCGGTCCAGTCGATCGATCTCCGGCCCGAGGTAGACGGGCGCATCGTCGCCATCCTGATCCGCGAGGGGCAGGAAGTCGACGAGGGGACGCCGCTCGTCAAGGTGGATGACGCCCAGCTCAAAGCGCAGGTGGCGCAGCTCGAGGCCCAGCGCGACCTCGCCCAGCAGGGTCTGGCGCGCGCCAAGGAGCTGGCGCAGCAGAACGCCTCGTCCGCGGCCGACCTCGAGCAGGCCGAGGCCACCGCCCGGAGCGCTCAGGCGCAGTACGACCTGCAGCGCATCCGGCTCGAGCGTACCACCGTGCGCGCGCCGTTCGCCGGTGTGGTCGGCCAGCGCTACGTGAGCCTCGGCGACTACGTCACCAACAGCACCCGGCTCGTGTCGCTCCAGACCGTGAACCCGCAGCGCGCCGCGTTCCAGGTGCCGGAGCGGTTCGCCCAGCTGCTGCGTCCCGGCCAGCGGGTGACGTTCGGCGTGGCCGCCATCGCGGGCCGCCAGTTCACAGGCGAGGTGGACTTCGTCGATCCCGTCGTTCAGCTGCCCGGCCGGACCATCCTCGTAAAGGCCCGGGTCCCGAATGGGCAGCGGCTGTTGCAGCCCGGGATGTTCATCGAAGCGCGGCTCGTGACCGCCGTGCGGCCCAACGCCGTGGTCGTTCCCGAGGAGGCGGTCGTCCCGGCCGAAGGGTCGAACGCCGTGTGGGCGGTAGTAGACGGGAAGGCGGACCGCCGGCTGGTGACGCTTGGCGTGCGCAGGCCCGGCTTTGTGGAAGTGACGAGCGGCGTGAAGGCCGGGGAGCAGGTGGTGGTGGGCGGCCTGGAGCTGCTCGCCCCCGGGGCGCCGGTGCGGCCCATGGAGCGTCACCCGCCCGAGGCCGCCAAGCGCGATTCGACGTGATCGTTTGACTTCGCCTGCTCGCACCATTAGGCTGCGTGACCACAAAACCGGGAACGCAATGGCGAACGAACAGGGGTGGACGGCGCGGCTGGCGCGCTACAAGGGTCCCGAGCTCAAGCGCAGCATATGGCAGCTCGCAAGCGGCGTGCTGCTGTTCGCCGCCGCCTGGGGGCTCATGTACGCAAGCCTCGACGTCGGCTACTGGCTCACCCTGCTGCTCGCGGTACCGGCGGCGTTCTTCCTCATCCGGCTCTTCATCATCCAGCACGACTGCGGGCACGCCGCCTTCTTCAAGTCGAGCCGCGCGGCCGACATCGTCGGCTCCATCCTCGGCGTCCTCACCCTCACGCCGTACCACTACTGGAAGAAGACGCACGCGCTGCATCATGCCACGTCGGGCAACCTCGAGCACCGCGGCTTCGGCGATATCGACACCCTCACCGTGGACGAGTATCTCGCGCGGTCGCGCTGGGAGCGCTTCAAGTACCGGGTGTACCGCCACCCCGCCGTGCTGTTCGGCGTCGGCGCCGTGATGCACTTCTTCGTGCGCCACCGTCTGCCCACTATCGTGCCGCGGGAATGGACCCGCGAGCGGCGCAGCATCTTCTGGACCGACGTAGGCCTGGCCGCACTGATCGTGGTCATGGGCACGCTCGTCGGATTCCGCGAGTTCGCGCTGGTGCAGCTTCCCGTCACACTGCTCTCCACCTCACTCGGCGTGTGGCTGTTCTACGTGCAGCATCAGTTCGAGCCGACGTACTGGGAGCACGACGAGCGCTGGGCGTACGACGCCGCGGCGCTGCAGGGCAGCTCCTACTACCGCCTCCCCAAGCTGCTGCAGTGGGCTACAGGGAACATCGGACTGCACCACATCCATCACCTCCATCCCCGGATCCCCAACTACCGCCTGCAGCAGGCGCTGGACGAGCATCCCGAGCTGCGCCAGGTCCCGACCCTGACGCTGCTCGAGAGCCTCCGCTGCGTGCGCCTCACGCTGTGGGACGAGCGCGAGCGCAAGCTGGTGCCGTTCGCGGCAGTGCGGCGCCTCGTCCGCTAGCAGCGAGCGTCCGCCTCTTCCTGCACGTCTTTCCCCCCGTCGTCTTTCGGCGGGCGGGCCGGATGCACTATGTTGACGGGCGGAGGAACACGACCGATGAGCGAGGCCGCTGTACAGAAGCAGGTCCCGTCCCACGCCGCTTTTCTCGAGCGGCTGGCCGGCGCGCCGGCGCCGGCGTCGGCGCGCGCGCGGCTCGGCCAGGGAGCGTTCGTCACGCTCCGGCTGGTGGACCTGCTGGGCCCCGCGGGAGCGACCCTGCCGTTGGCCGCGTTTCAATACCAGCTCGCGGCGACCGAGCGGTCGTGCCACAACCTCCCCGGCGACTCGACCGAGACGGCCCACCTGTGCGGCCTGGTGCAGGCCGCCGCCGACGCGTTCCGGGCCCGCAACGTGCAGCTCGTGGCGCCCGCCCTGCTCGCCTATGCCCACTACCTCGAGGACGACCTCCGCCTCCCCGAAGCGCTCGACGTGCTGGAAACGACGCTGCGGGTGGGCGGCGCGGCACTCGGGTCCGGCGACCGGATCGCCACGCGGCTGCGCGTCGCGCGCGTGCTGCGCAAGCTGAACGCGTTCGACGCGGCCGAGCGGGCCTATGAGGCGGCGGGCGCGCTGGCGGCGGCGAGCGGGGACCGGCACTCGGAGCTGTTGAGCCGGATCGGACGGGCCAATGCGCTAATGGGCCGCGGCAATCTACTGGAAGCCGGGCGCTCGCTTCGACAGGTCTTGAGTGACTCAGAGGGGCTCAGCGATCGGGATGCGCAGGCGCGCGCTCATCAGGTGATGGCAGTCGTCCTCAGTCTCGCCGGACAGCCGGCTGAAGCAATCCCGCACGAATGGCGTGCGTTCGAGCTGTACGAAGACGAGCCCTCACGGATGCGAGTGCTGAGCGACCTTGGGATCATGTTGTTGATCGTCGGCGACGTCGACGGCGCGGAGCGGGCATTGACCGAGGTCGTCCGGCGCGGAGCTGGTCAAGATGTCCTGGACAACGCCATGATCGAATTGATGCACTGCGCCTCCTACCGTCGAGACCGTCTGGGCTTCGAGCGGTGGCGAGAGCGGTGCCAGGCGCGCTGCGAGCAGATGCCGCCGAACATTCTCGCCGACTTCTACTTCAAGAGTGGGATCGGCCGGGCGCGGTTCGGTCAGTTCGACCGTGCCCACGCCGTCTTAGCAATGGCGCTAACGGTCGCAGAGCAAGCGGGCGTGCACGAGCTCGCATTTCGTATCGAGCGCGTCAGGGCCGGCCTCCGCGACTGCCAGCAGACGTGCAGTGCGCCGTCTGCGGCAGTCGCGGGGTCCGAATGCGGCAGCAAGGCCGTCCGCGAGGTGTCAGCCGCTCTGTCGCGCCTCGCGACCTGATTGCCAGTCGCTGCCAGGGTCGCGACTCAGTGACAAGTGTTGCTGCTACTGTAGTCGCACCCGTGTTGTGGCCCGGTCGCATCGGCACAGGCCGACACGCCGAGGGCGAGCGACACGATGAGCAGCGCGAGCAGCGTGCGAAGCGTGCGCGACATAGATACCTCCGCGGAGTGACGTGGGGGGTGGACCGCTGCGACGAGGGCTAAGCTCGCCCGGCGGGAGAGGGCTGGTTAGGGCGTTTTCGCGGCATTGGGGGGTGTTTTTGCGACAATGCTCGCACTAGCGGCCGTCCCGGAGGCTCAGTACCACAGGCTGCGCCGCGCCGCCGCGGCGCGGTTCCTCCTGGTGCACGCCCGCACCTGGGACGACACCCTCGGCGCGATCCGCAGCCGCCCGGTGGAAGTGGCGGTGGTGGACCCCCTATTGACCGGCGTCGCGAGCGCCACGGAGATCGAGCGGCTGCGGCGGCTGTTTCCCTCGCTGCCGCTGATCCTCTATACCACCCTCTCCCCCAAGACCGCGGCGGTGCTCCTGGCCCTCGGCCAGACCGGCATTCGCGACATGGTGCTGTACCGCTACGACGACCACCCCGCGCGGCTGTGCGAGGTGCTGGTGCACGAGGAGGCGCGCTCCGCGTCGCGCCAGCTGCTCGAGCAGGTCGCGGGCGTGTTGGCGCCGCTGCCGAGCGAGCTGCGCTGGGTGCTCGAGGAGGTGCTACGCGCGCCGGCCGAGCTGCAGACGGTGCAACAGGTGGCGGCGCGCGCCCGCGTGGACCGCCGCACCTTCGAGCGCTGGTTCGCACGCCTCGGCCTGCCGTCGCCGCGCCACTTCCTCGCCGCGGCGCGCGTGCTGTACGCGCATCGCCTGCTGCAGGACCCGGGCTTCACCATCGAGGACGTAGCCCAGCGCCTCGGCTACGCCCAGACCAAGACGCTGCAGCTGCACGCCCGTGCCTACCTCGGTCTGACCGCCGGCGAGATGCGCCTCACCCTCGAGCCGGCCCAGGCCCTCGAGCGCGTCGCGCAGGGATTCGTCCCGGTCCGCCAGGCGCGCGCATCGGCCTCGTGAGCGAATCGCGCCGCACCATCCTGATCGTGGAGGACGAGGCGGCGCTCAGGCGCGTGCTGGAGCGCGCCCTCACCCGGGAGGGCCACCGCGTGCTCGGCGCCGCGAGCGCGGAGACGGCATATGAGCTGCTCGCCACCGAGCGGCCGAACGCCGTGCTGCTCGACGTCCACCTGCCCACCATGTCGGGCCTCGCGCTGTACCTCGCGATCGTGCATCGCACCCCGGCCCTGCTGGGGCGCATTGCGATCATGACCGGGGACGCCGAGGCGGACCACGTGCGCGCCTGGCTGGAGGCCAATCCCTGCACCGTGATCAGGAAGCCGTTCGACCTGCGGGAGATCGTCGAGTGGGTGCGTGCAGTGCTCGACGAACCCGGCCGCCGGCGCGGCAACGGCTAGAGGCGTCCCATGCCCGACAAGACCGTCGAGAAGCTGCGCGCCCTGCTCAAGACCTACGCGGACCGCACCGCCCATGGCGGCGCGGCGCCGAAGCCGACAGCCGACGAGGGCGAGCGGCGCCGCCGCGCGTGCGGCGAGCGGCTCCAGAAGGTAGTGCGGTCGGTGCTCCAGACGTTCGCGGCCGAGCTGCGCGACGCCGGCCACGAAGCCGCGATCGACGACCACACCGAGAGCACGGACGTGTATCCCAGCGTTGCGCTGGCGTTCACGCCCCGCGTTCCCGGCGCGACGGCGCTCGCCTCGATGCTCGCCTTCAAGTGCGATCCCCGGCGCGGCATCGCGGTGGCACGCGACGTGCGCGCTCCCGCCTCGAAGGGCCGGGTCGTTTCGACGAGTACCGACCGTCTGGGGACGATGCGGGTTGAAGGTGTGACCACCGAGTGGGTCGAGACCAAGACGTTGAGCTTCATCGAAGCCGTACTCAAGATCAACTAGAGGAGGATGGCCCACATGAGGGAGCGAGCCGGTGTGCTGCTGGCGCTGGTGGCGACGCTGTCGTGCGGGGGCTCTCACCGCGTTCTGGTCCCGGCGCGGCTCGATCTGCAGCCGTACGGCCGCGTGGGACTCGTCACGTTCACCGTGGAGAATGCCAAGGGCTCGCTGCACCAGTTCGCGACCGAGCGGTTCTCCGAGGAGCTGCTGGCCGCGCAGCCGGGGATCGAGGTGCTCGAGCTCGGGCCCGCCGACACGCTGCTCAAGCGCGTTGGTGAGAAGGAGGTCGGCATCGTCACGGCTCAGGAGATCGGCAAACAGCGCGACATCGGTGCCGTGTTCGCGGGGCATCTGAAAGTCACGAATCCCAGGCCCGGTGGCGGCATTGCGGGGCTGGTGACGCCCCACCTCGAGGCGACGATACGGGTAGACCTGACGGTGCGGCTGCTCTCGACGCGGTCGGGGGCTACGCTGTGGCGCTCGAGCGCCTGGGCCACACAGCGGGTCGGTCACGTCGCCCTGGTGGATGGCCAGCTCGACTTCTCGGCGAAGGATCCCAAAGAGGCCTACGGAGGGCTCGTGAACACGATCGTCGGCCTGGTGACCGAGGACCTGCGGCCGACGTGGCAGAAGCGGTGAGCCATCGACCCGGAGGACGTTCGCCATGAAAGTCGGGATACTCGGCTCCGGCCCCGTCGGCCAGGCGCTCGGCATCGCGTTCGCCAAAGAAGGCCATCAGGTGAAGCTCGGCACCCGCAAGCCGGACGACCCGAAGGTCGCCCAGTGGAAGCAGCAGGCGGGGGTCAACGCGTCGGCGGGCACGTTCGCTGACGCGGCGCGGTTCGGCGAGCTGGCGGTGCTCGCGACCAGATGGGAGGACGGCGCCACCGAAAACGCCGTCAAGCTCGCGGACCCGAAGAATCTCACGGGCAAGGTCGTGATCGACACGACCAATCCACTCACGTTCGGGCCCAAGGGGCCCGCAGGGTTGTCGGTGGGCTTGACCGACTCAGCCGGCGAGCAGGTCCAGCGCTGGCTGCCAGGCGCCAAGGTCGTGAAGGCGTTCAACACGGTGAACTACGGATTCATGTACAAGCCGCAGCTGCCGGGCGGGCCGCCCGAGATGTTCATCTGCGGCGACGACGCCAAGGCGCGACAGACCGTCGCCGACATCTGTCGCAAGTTCGGTTGGCTCGTGACGGACATCGGCGGCATGGCGGGCGCCCGGGTGCTCGAGCCGCTCGCGCTGCTCTACTGCATCATCGCGGTCCAATCGGGGAGCTGGAGCCTCGCGTGGAAGCTGCTGCGCCCCAAGGGCTGATGCTCACGCCGCGCGCGCGCGCGACAGCTCCTCGAACTCGAGCTCCGACAGGTCGAGCAGCGCCGCGTCCATGTTCTCCTCGAGGTGGGCGACGCTCGACGTCCCTGGAATCGGCAGCACCACGGGCGAGCGCTTGAGCAGCCAGGCGAGCGTCACCTGCGCGGGCGTCGCGCCGAGGCGCCGCGCGGCGCGGGCGAGCGGCCCCTTCGGCTCCGCGAGCCTCCCCGCTGCGAGCGGAAACCACGGCAGGAACGCGATCTCTTCCCGCGCGCAATGGGCGAGCACCGCCTCGTGCGCGCGGTCGGTGAGGCTGTAACGGTTCTGCACCGAAACGATCAGCACCATCTTGCGGGCCCGCTCGAGCTCCGCCACCGACACTTCCGACAGGCCGATGTAGCGGATCTTGCCCTCTTCCTGCAGGCGCACCAGCGCGCCGAGTTGGTCGCCCAGCGGCACGGCGGGATCGATGCGGTGCAGCTGGTACAAGTCGATCGCCTCGACCTTGAGCCGGCGCAGGCTGCCCTCGGCAGCGGCCCGCAGGTGCTCGGGACGGCCGTTCGGGATCCAGCGGTCTGGGCCGGGGCGGTCGAGACCGGCCTTGGTGGCGATCACCAGCTCTTCGGGATACGGATGCAGCGCTTCGGCGATCAGGCGCTCGCTCACCTCCGGGCCGTAGGAGTCGGCGGTGTCGATCAGATTCACGCCCAGCTCGACGGCGCGGCGCAACACGGCGATCGCTTCCGCGCGATCGCGCGGCTCGCCCCAGATGCCCTCGCCGGTGACGCGCATGGCGCCGAAGCCGAGGCGATAGACCGGCCGCTCGCCCGCGAGAAAGAACGTGCCGCTCTTCGCGGCGGGTGTGAGTGCAGCGCCCGTCGAAGGTGTCATGGATGTCTCAAATGTCGACTCGGGTGATGACGCGAACGTCAGGCTCGACCACGCTCAGCTAACACCCACGCGCCGGTCGGGGTTCCACCGGGCCGCGTGTGGCGTTGCCGCAACGCCTCGGGCTAGTCCGGGACGACGACCGGCGTACCCTGGGCTGTCGCCAGCCGCCAGCGCCCGTCCTGCCGCACATACACGTGGGTGTAGCGACTGTGCGCGCCGAACTCTTGCGTCTTGAACCGGCCGCGAATCCGGGTGCGCCCGTTGACGATCGCAGTGGCGCCGTAGCGGCGCTCGCGGGACTCGAGCGCATCGATCGCCTCGAACACGAGGTCGCCCGACGCCAGCGCTTCCAACAGCGCGGACCGGGCGACCTCGCTCCCGCTCAGCACATCGACGAGCAGGAAGTCATCCGCCAACAACTGCTCCAGCCGGTCCACGTCTCCATCCTGCAACGCGGCGAAGAAGCGGCGCTCGGCTTCGTGGGTATCGGGCTCCATGTCGGGGTGAACGACGAGCCGGGCCGCCGGGTTCCTGGAGGGAACGTCAGGAAGCTGCGGCGGCCCGGCACTGCACCTAGAACGGGAACCGGTAGCTCAGGCCGCCCGAGTAGGTCACGTCGTACATCATCCGACTGAACCCCGCCACGTTCCAGCGGTACGTGAGACCCTTCACTTCGCCGAACAGCTCGAGCCTGCTACGAGGAATCGAGTAGAACAGGCCGCCCCCGTACATGGCCGCCGCGCGCGTGAAATGATCGAACTGATCGACACCGACCTGGTCGATCGTGACCGCGCCGCCGCCGAGGAACACGAACGGCGCCACGGCGCCGATCGGATAGCGTGCCTCGGCATGGGCGCCGTAGAAGAAGCGGTTGACGTCGTTTCCGGCGAAGGACGACGCGCCCCGGGCGGGATTACGGGTGTAGGTGAAATCGCCGTGCACCGCGAAATGGCGGTTGAGCTGCACGCCCACGCTGCCACCGACGTTGTAGCCGGGCATGAAGTACGCGGCGGGCGTGCTCCTCAAGTCGGCGAGGTGATCGGCCCCGCCGCCGTACACGCTGACGATAAACGAGCGCTCCTGGGCGCCGAGTGACGCGGCGGCCGCCAGGGCCAGCATCGCGCCGCATGACACGAGTCTCATGATACGCCTCCGGATAGGGCCTTGATGGGGCACCCTAGCCCGGTGACGCTGAAGCCTTCGTGAGGACGTCCTGAAGAACCCGCGCGGCGCCGCCCGCTCGTCTAGCGCGTGAGCACGGGCAGATACTCCTTCCAGGGCCCCACGGCGTCCGCGTACTGCTTGGCCATCACGCGCGCGATCTGGGCCACGTGTCCCAGGTCGTGCACCACCCAGCACGAGAGGAGCTGCGCCAGGGTCACGCGCCCCAGCTCCGGATGGCGGCCGGTGAGCGCCAGCTGCTCCGGCGTCACGTGCCAGCCCTCGAGGGTCCGCAGGTTGCCCGCGCGCAGCGCCGCGAAGCGCTGCAGCAGCCGCTCGACCGACCACCCCGCGAACCGATCCCGCTGCGCGAAGCGGTCGAACGGCTCGAACGTCTGCGACTCCCCTTTGGAGAGGATCATCGTAGCGCGGGGGATCCAGTCGGTTTCCTCGCCGTGAATCAGGTGGCCCAGTACCTCGCCGGGGCTCCACGTGTCGGGACCTTCGTTCGCGTCGGTCCAGCGGGGGGACAGCCCGCCCAGCATGTGGCGCAGCGTTTCCGGGGTGCGGGCGAGAACCTCGAGAGCGGCGTCGAGCGACAGATCCATGCGCGGCGGTCTCCGGCGAAGGGGTGTCGGACGTCGGCGGTCACATCCAAAGTGACGGCCCGACGCGCTCTTCGCTACGGGAGCGACCCTCGCTTCAGCGATCGAGCCGGCGCGCGACGGCAGCCAGGCCCTCGGCGCCGAGCAGGGCCCGGGCCATCGGAAACAGCACCTCGTCTTCCCGGGTGATGTGGGCGCGCAGGAGCTCGACGATCGCGAGGGCAGTCGCCGCGATCGCGCGCTCCGACTGCGGCGCCTCGAGCGCTTGCGCCAGCCGCTGCTCGAGCGCGCGCAGCTCGCGGTGCTCTTCGACGAACACGACGCTGGGCGCCTGATCCGCGAGCACGGGAAACAGGGCGGCCTCTTCGCTCTCGTTGTGCGCGCGCACGGCGGTCGTGAGAATCGTGAGGACCTCACGCACCGTCGCCAGGTGTGGCTCCGGCGGCGCCC
>JAEHDT010000202.1 GCA_016880225.1 Gemmatimonadota bacterium
CGCGAGCATGGCGTCGAGCGTCATGCGCTCAACGCCCGGGGCGCGATCGCCCTCGTCAGCGGGAACCTCACCGAAGCCGCTGACTTCTGCACGCAGGCCCTGATGGCCGCGAGCCGCGATGGCGATCACGCCACGACCGGCCGCGCCTCGAACAACCTCGGTATCATCAGCCATCTGCGCGGCCGTCACGCCGAGGCCATCTCCTCATGGGAGATCGCCGCCGCAGCCCACCATCGCGCCGGGATGCAGGCGGGCGTCGCCGACTGCATGCACAACCTGGCCAACGCATATCGCGAACAGGGCGCGCTGGACAAGGCGTTGGCGACTGCCGATCAGGCCGTTGCCGCCGCGGAAGCAAGCCACGACGAAACACTGTTTGCGCTGACGCTGCGCGGCCGCGCGGAAATCCGCGCCGTGCGCAGCGAGCCCGAGCTCGCCCGCCGCGAGCTCGACCGCATCCGCGCCATCCGCGGCGAAATGCCCGACCCCGTCGCCGAAGCCGAGGACCTGCGTATCCAGGCGCTCGTGCTGGCGGTGGAGAACCAGTTGCCCCGCGCCGAAAAGGTGTTGCGCGAAGCGATCGGTCGCGCCGAGCTGCACGCACGCCTGCTCCTGCAAGGCGAGGCAACCCGCGATCTCGCCATCGTCCTGCGCCGCACCGGCCGCACGGCCGAAGCGCAGGCCGCGGCGCAGGCTGCCAAGGGCATCTTCGCCCGCATGGGCGCCGAGAGCGAAATCCGGAAGCTGGCGAATCAGGGTTGGGACGAGGCGTTCGCCGCCGAGCTCCGCGGGACGCTCGCGCCGATCCACGTCGCGCAGCAGTTCGCGGACGCCGGCAAATACGCCGAGCTGCTCACCTATCTCGAGCAGCGCTCCAAGGACGAGCTCGAAGAGTCGGCGTTGCTCACGCTGCTGCTCGGCATCGCCCACAGCCGCCTCGGCCGTCTCGAGGTGGGCCAGCAATGGGCGATGGTGGCGCAGCTGCGCGCCCGCTCGCTGAAGGACCGGATGATGGAAGTCCGGGCGCTCAACGTCTGCGGCGCCATCGCGCTGGAGCGGGGCGGCATCGACGAAGCGACGTACTTCTTCACGCGGGCCCAGGAAGAGGCGAGCGACGACAACGACATGGCTACCGTCGGCCGTTGCGCCAACAACCTCGGCATCATCGCCAACATGCAGGGTGACTACAAGCGCGCGGTCACGGCGTACACGCGCGCGATCGCGGCGTACGAGCAGGCGCACTTCGGCCGCGGCGTCGCGGAATCCCGTCACAACCTCGGCATGGTGTCACGCGCGCAGGGCCGGCTCGACCGCGCGATCGAAATCGCGCAGGTCGCGATTGACGAAGCGCAGAAGCTCGGCGACCAGCAGCTCACGGCGCAGGCCGTGGCCGGTCTCGCCGAGATTCATGTCTCCCGCGGTGAAGCCGACCTCGCCCTGGCCGCGATCGAGCGCGCCATCGCGACGCATCGCGAGCTCAAAGATCCGGTGCGCGAAGCCGAAGACCTGCGCATCAAGGCCGGGGCACTGGCCCTGGCGGGACGGCGCGAGGAAGCGGAGACGATGTTCCGCGACGTGATCGTCCGCGCGACCGAGCACGGCCGCCCGCTGCTCCTCGCGATGGCAGAGCGTGATCTCGCGCACCTGCTGATTCAGATCGGCGACGCGACCGGCGGCAAAGCCGCCGCGCAGCGCGCCCGGTCCTCGTTCCAGCGGCTCTCGGCGCGCGCCGAGATCGACAAACTCGACGACTTGCTGGAGACGGCATGAGTTTCCAGCACCACAAGCTCTCGAACTATGCAATCGGCTGGTAATCCCGTGGAGGAGCGCCGCAGCGGGACCGACCGCCGCTCCGGCAGCGACCGCCGCGAGGTCGCCGTGGAAGAAGCCACGCTGCCGTTGCAGCGCGTCTTCCCGCACGCCCGGCTCAGCGACAGCGAAGCCGCGCAGCGTGCCGCCGCAATCGAAGCCCATCGCCGCGAGCTCGGAAACCGCCTGGGCCGCAACGTCGGCGCCGTCGTCGCCGCCGTGGACTACATGCTCAACATCAGCGGCGATCTCGTGTCCCCGACGATCGTGGAGCACGAGGCGCTGGAGCTGCTGGAG
>JAEHDT010000203.1 GCA_016880225.1 Gemmatimonadota bacterium
CCAGATCGTCCAGACGCCCAACTTCGGGTGGAGCATCACGGCGAGCGCCTGGGGGAACCGCAACCGCCTGGTGACGTTCGGCGACACGGCGACGAAGGCGATCATCTTCGGGCTGGGCGGTGCCTCGCAGCGCCACCAGCCGGGCTATCCGTTGGGCGGCTACTGGGACTTCCCCTACACGTACAGCGATGCGAACGGTGACGGTCTGATCTCGGCGTCGGAGGTGACGGTGGGTGCGGCGCCGACGTATCAGGGGACGCCATTCCCCACGCACGGCGGCACGCTCTCGACCGAGGTCAACTTCCTGGGCCACTTCCGGGCGTACGGCCTGCTGGATGGCCGCTGGGGCAACAAGCTCGACAACGCAACCGAAGAGTTCCGCTGCGAGTTCGGCATCTGTAAGGCCCGTCGCGACCCAAGCTCCACGCTGGCGGAGCAGGCGGCCGCCGTCGCGGCCGTGTTCGACGGCCTCGAGACGGGCTACTTCGAGGACGCGGGCTTCGTCAAGCTGCGGGAGGTGTCGCTGACGTACTTCGCGCCGGCGACTTGGGCGTCACGGCTGGGCGCGAACTCCCTGAGCTTCACGCTCACGGGCCGGAACCTGGCGACCTGGACCAAGTACACGGGCGTCGATCCCGAGCTGAACGACGCCGGGCAAGTGAACTTCAACACGGCTGACTTCCTGACGCAGCCGCCGGTGCGGTACTTCCTCGCCCGGGTCAACGTCACCTTCTGAGCCCGAGGACATGGCCATGACGACTCGACTGCTGAGTGGCGGCCTGTTCGGCCGGGTCACTCTATGCGCGGTGGCGCTGCTGGCGCTGCCGCTCGCTGGCTGCAACGATCCCCTGAAAGTCACCGACCCCGACATCGTGCCGCCCGACAACCTGAACGTCTTCTCGGCGCTCCCGACCATCCGGGCGGGCGCGATCGGAGACTTCACCATCGCCTATAGTGGCTCCGGAGCGGATGGATCGGGCGGGACGGTGGAGGGCGTGATCATGTACGGCGGCCTGCTCGCCGACGAGTGGGTCAACTCCGAGACGTTCCCGACCCGCATCGAGGTAGACGCGCGCGGGCCGATCCGCATCGACAACTCCGACGTAGGGCTGTGGTTCCGCAACATGCACCGCGCCCGGCGCGCGGCGGAGAGCGCGGCGGCGAAGTACGTGTCGCTGGCGCCCGACCTCACCGTCCAGTCAGGGTACCCCGAGGTACTCAGCCTGGCGGGCTTCACGTACGTCTTCTTCGGCGAGACATGGTGCTCGGGTGTGCCTGTCAGCTCGGCGGACGGAAGCGGTAACTTCACGTACGGCGATCCGCTGACGACCACCCAGCTCCTGGATACCGCGATCGCCCGGTTCGACGCCGCGTCTGCGGCGGCGACGGCGCTGGCGGGAACCGGCGCGACGCGCGCGTCGCTGATCCGGCTCGCCGCGCTCGGGAAAGCGCGTGCCCTGCTCGATCGGGGTGCGGCAGGCGACGCGGCCGCGGCCGCGGCGCTCGTCACACCGGCGCTCGTGCCCACGTCGTTCAACTACACGGTGCAGCACACCGAGAACACCACGCGGGAAAACAACGGGGTGTTCAACGGTAACGTGATCTTCGAGCGCTACTCGGTGGCCAACGTCGAGGGAATCAACGGCATTCCCTTCCGTGACGGCGATCCGCGCACACCGTTCGAGCGCACACCGGCGAACGACGTGGGATTCGACAACGTCACGCCGCAGTGGGACAATCTCCGCTACGGCGATCGCCACCAGCCGGTCACCGTCGCCACGGGAGCCGAGGCACGGCTGATCGAGGCGGAGGCGGCGCTGCGGGCGGGCGACACGCTCGTCAACACCAGTGCGTTCCTCAACGCGTTGAACGGGCTCCGGGCGGCGCCGCCCGCGTACCTCAACAGCACGCGGACCGGCGTGGCCCCGGTGGCGCCGATGGCGGCGCTCACCACGGCGGATCAGACCACCGCTGGTGGAGCGGTGAAGCTGCTCTTCAACGAGCGGGCGCGCTGGCTGTGGCTCACGGCGCACCGGCTGAGCGATCTGCGGCGGCTGGTGCGGCAGTACGGCTTCGCCACCGAGTCGGTGTTCCCCACCGGGGCGTACTTCAAGGCGCAGCAGCCGACGTATGGCCCGGACGTGAACTTCCCGGTGCCGATCGACGAGCAGAACAACCCGAACTTCCAGCAGTGCTTGGATCGTAATCCGTAGAGCGGGACGACGGGATGGAGGCAAGACGGGGGAGGGGCCGTTCGGGCTCCTCCCCCGTCGTGTTGTCGGCCCCGCCCGCGACGCTCGCTAGGACTCGTCCCCGTGTTTCGTTTCGATGACCACGACGCCGCTCACCGCGTTCGTGCCGTAGTAGGTCGTGCCTTCGATACCGGTGTACACGGTGATCAAGAGGATCGTGTTGGCGGGGATGCGATCGAGGTCGCGGAAGGTGGTCATACGGACGCCGTCCAGCACGACCACCGGCGGATCGTCCAGCATGATGCTCGAGCGGCCGCGGCGCTCCATGCGCGACGGCCGCCCGTTGCGATCGTCCCGCAGCGTGAGCATCGGAGCCGCGCGCTTCAGAACGTCCCACGCGGTATTCGCGCCCGAGCGCTCGATCTGCTCGCTCGTGATCACGGTCGGCCCCGAGGGGCTCGGGGCGGTGTGCCGGGACGCGGCCGGCCCGCAAGCGCCGAGGGATGCGAGTAACGCGAGTGCCGTGGTGCGGGACATGAATGCCTCCTCAGGGAGAGGCTGGCTGCACGTTTTCATACTCACACGCGGTGCCACGACTGTCAAGCGAAGCCCGTTTCCCGGCCACGACACCTGCGGTGTCCGCCCTGCGTAGTATTAGGACGTCATGCCCGTCGCCGCCCTGGCCGTCCTCCTCCAGCTTGCCGTCCCGCCCCCGCGGGGCTACGTCAATGACTTCGCTGGCGTGCTCGATCCCGCGGCAGTCGCGCGTATCGGCGCGGTGGTCGCCGAGGTGAAGGACAAGACGCAGGGCGAGATCGTGGTGGTGACGCTCCCCGACATCGGCGACCGGCCGGCCGCCGACGTGGCTCTGCAGATCGGGCGCGAGTGGAAGGTGGGGCCCGGCGCCCTCCCGGGCGATCGAGCCCGTAACCTGGGCGTCGTCATCCTGCTCGTTCCCCGCAAGGATCATCGCCCCGGCACGGGACGCTTCTACATCGCCACAGGGAAGGGCGCGGAGGGCTTTCTCACCGACGCCGCGGCGGGCCGCATCGGCGACGTCGTGGTGCCGGAGATGGCGCGCGAAGACTACTCCGCCGCGCTGGTCCATGCGGTGGACCTGGTCGCCGGCGCCTTCGCGCGCGAGTTTCAGGTCACTCTGACGGGCGGAGGGGAGGAGCAGCCGGGCGAGGCGCCCGAGCTCCCGATCCCCGCAGGCTGGATCATCGCCGCCGTGATTCTACTCGTGCTCCTCTCGCGCGGGCGCATCTTCTTGCTGCCGGTCTGGCTCGGGGGCTTCGGCAGGAGAAGCGGGTGGGGCGGCGGAGGGTGGAGCGGCGGCGGGGGCTTCGGAGGCGGAGGGGGTGGGTTCGGTGGCTTCGGCGGTGGCGGGGGCTTCTCCGGTGGCGGTGCGGGAAGGAGCTTTTGAGATATGGCACGCGCGATGACGGTCGAGCAGCTGGCGACTCGGGTGAGCGCGGCGGTGGGGCCGCGGCTCGTGTCGCTGCTGCTCTATGGGTCCACCGCGCGCGGCGCCCCCGCGCCGGAGCGCGCCGACGTGAATACCCTGCTGATCTGCGACGGCGCGGACGAGGCGCTGTTCGACGCGCTCGCGCCCGTGCTGCGCGACTGGCGCCGCGCGGGCCATCCCGCGCCGCTCATCTTCACCGAGCAGGAGTGGCGTGGATCCGGGGACGCATTTCCGATCGAGTACGAAGACATGCGCGAGCATCACCGTCTGCTCGCGGGGCGCGATCCGTGGGCCGGCATCCGCGTCGATCGCGGCCATGTGCGGCGCCAGCTCGAGCACGAGCTCATGGGCAAGCTGATCCGGCTGCGCCAGGCCTATGCGGCGCTGCGCGACGACCCGAAACAGCTCGGCCGCGTCGTCGTAGACAGTAGCGCCGGTTTCTTCACCATGCTGCGCGCGACGCTGCGGCTGGCGGGGCGGCCGGCGCCCGCCGCCCCCGAGGACCTGGTCGGGAGCGCCGCGGCGCGGGGGGG
>JAEHDT010000204.1 GCA_016880225.1 Gemmatimonadota bacterium
ACTTCATCGAGGCGAGGTACGCCTTCTCCTTCGTGTTGGCGAACTTGGGGATCGCGATGGCGGCCAAGATGCCGATGATCACCACCACGATCAGCAGTTCGATCAGCGTAAAGCCCTTGCGGTTCATCCTACCCTCCGAGCGTTTAGGAGAGAGCGCAATGGACAACATACACTACTTGCGGAGTTGTTAGGGGGCTTTCGGGCATGCGGGCCGTGCGGGTTCTTGCACCCGTCGGGCGTAATGCAGGCAATCGCCATTGGAGGCATCTGACCCCGTCTCTGGGTCACGCGAGGTGGCACGTTCGCATCAGCCGCGTCACCCCGTTTCCCACCACGCCACGATCCCCTGGTGCCCGCACTTCTGGCACGTGGTCACGGCGGGAATCACGTGTCCCCGGATCAGCACCCGTGAGGCGCACACCGGGCACACCGCGTAGCGGCGCCCCAGATCGGCCCGCGTGCCGCGGGCGGGGTTGGGGTCGTCGTATGTGCGATACACTACTGTGAAACGGTCGGGACGCTTGGGGCGTACTTCGAGGAGGTCGTGCGGGACGGCGACACGCTGGCCGGAGACGTCCAGCACCACTCTCTTATCGCCGCTGCTCAACACCGGATACCACGCCCCGTGGCGCAGTTGTTGCACGTCGCTTTCTGCATCGCGTTTGGCCGCGAACCACATCCGGGCCCAGCCGAGCATCTGTTCCATGCCCTTAGAAATCGGCGTTTTCGGCCCTGCCGGCGGTGATCTAGGTAACACCGGGCCCGGCAAGCTACGGTAGCCGGGGGATCCGCAAGCGAGGTATATTCGCGCAACATGCAGTGGCGCCGATTGCTAGCTCGCCTCCCACGCTGGGCGGTCGCCGCCGCAGCCGGGTTCGTGCTCATGGGTTGCGTGGTGGCGGCGGCCGGCGCCGGCGCCGGGGGCGGGATTTACCTGACGCAGCGCGGCGTCGAATCCGTGGTGCCCGTCGCGGTCGATCGCGCGGCGACGGCGACCCGCCAAGCCTTCGATCAGCTCAAGATCCGGCAGACCAAATCGCAGATCGAGCAGGGCGAGCAGGGCGAAGAGCGGCAGGTCGAGGGGACGGCCGGCGACCGCGAGATCAGCGTCACCATGAAGGTCGAGACCGGGAGTTCCACGCGCGTCCAGGTCGTGGCGAAGAAGAGCGCCGTCACGTGGGACAAGGACTTCGCCCGCACCCTGCTGGACCATATCGTCGCGAATTCGCGCTAAGGGAGCCATGCCACCCATCATCTGGATCGACGGGACGTACCACGACCGCAACGACGCCAAAGTGTCCGTATTCGACCACGGCCTGCTGTATGGCGACGGCGTGTTCGAGGGCATCCGCGTCTACAACCGGCGCGTGTTCCGGTTGGGCCAGCATATCGACCGGCTGTACGCCTCGGCCAAGGGGGTGTGGCTCGAGATCCCCCTCGCCAAGCCGGCGATGCATCGGCTGGTGGAGGAGGCCGTCGCCAAGAGCGGGCTCGACGAGGCCTACATCCGCCTGGTCGTGACGCGCGGGGTGGGCGACTTGGGTCTCGACCCGCGCAAGTGCGCCAAGCCGTCGATCATCTGCATCGTGGATACGATTCAGTTGTGGTCGCCCGACCGTTACGAGAAAGGTCTGACGGCGCTCACCGCGGCCACGCCGATCAGCCACCGTGAGAGCCTGTCGCCGCGCATCAAATCGCTCAATTACCTCTCGCACATCATGGCCAAGGTGGAGGGAATCGCCGCGGGCGTGGACGAAGTGATCATGCTCGACTCGCAGGGCTACGTCGCGGAGGCGAGCGGCATGAACCTGTTCGCGGTAACCAACGGTACGCTGCGGACGCCGCCCGCCTACGCCGGCATCCTGCGCGGCGTGACGCGGGACGCGGTGATCGAGCTGGCGCGCGAAGCGACGTACGGCGTCGAAGAGGTGCCCTTGAACCGCTACGACCTGTACACCGCCGATGAGATGTTCCTCACCGGGACCGCGGCCGAAATCGTCGCCGTGACGCGGTTGGACGGCCGGTCGATCGGCACCGGCAAGCCGGGCCCTACCACTCAGCAGCTCGCCAAACGGTTCAAGGCTCTCGCCACCCGAGGTGACTGAGCGCCCGCGCGCCGCCTAGCGTGCGGGCGCTGGGCGTGCTAGTCACGGCGCCGATCCCCGGGCGCGTCAAGCCTCGACTCTCCGAAGACATCGGGCCGTCGGGCGCCGTCGAGGTGTACTGGCGGCTGGGCCGCCAGGTGGTGGGCGCCGTCGCCGGCTCGGGGTACCGCACCACGGTGTGGTTCACGCCGGCGGGCGAGGAGCCGTTCGTGCGCGAATGGCTGGAGGGGCTCCGTCGCGTGCTGTTCCGCCCCCAAACCGGCGGCAGCTCAGGCGACCGGCTGCGGGCGATGTTCGACCGCGAGTTCGCCGATGGGGCGAGCCGGGTCGTCGCCATCCAGTGCGACTGCCCGGGGCTGACCAGGCGGCTCGTGCTTGAGGCGTTCGCGGGGCTCAGCGGGAGTGACGTGGTGCTGGGACCGACGGTCGATGGGGGGGCCTATCTGATCGGGCTGGTGCGGCCGCAGCCGACGCTGCTGCATGGCGCGGCGTGGGCGACCCCGGCGGTATGCGTGCAGCTGAAGACTCGTGCACGGGCGCTGGGCCTCTCATGTCAGACGCTCAGGCCGTTGCGGCGGGTGGAGTCGGCGCGGGATGCGCGCGCCGTGGGATTTCTCAACTATTGACAGGACTTGGAGTTAGCCACATATTCTCGGCCCCGAGTTCCGCGAGGTGGTGATCCATGCCATGGAGAGTGATCGCCCTGGGCGATCAAGTTTGGCATGTGGACGCCCTCGCTGAGCGGCCGGCTAATGCAGAGGCCTGGCAGCTGGTCTTGTCCTTCCGATCGGCTTCGGAGCGGTCCGGACGGTCCTTCTGGACGTTGTATCCGCTGGAGGCGACGTCGAAATCGTCGCTGTTCATCCAGGCGGAGCGCATCCCGGATACGGCCCTGTCGCAGCTCCTGGCGGAACGTCTGGCGTGAGCTCGCTCGATCTGCAGGACCTGCGCCGGGTGGCGGGAGCGGTGGCGCGGCTGCGCGGCGAGACGGTGCGGGAGGTCACGGTGCGGTCGGACCTGCGCCAGCTGCGGGTCGAGCTCGAGAGCGGCGTGATCCTCGTGGTTTCAGCCGAGCGCGATGAGCAGGGGCGGCCCCGGCTCGAGGTGGACGTGGTGGACCTGCCGCAGGACGCGGTGGCGCGGCAGCAGCTGGAAGTCCGGTTCGACTAAAGGAGCGTGACCGTGACGGCGCCGATGGCGGGATCGCCCGGGGGGGTGGGGGGCGAGCGGCTGCGCTTTCAGGACTTCGAGTTTCAGCGGCTGGCGAGCGGCCGTTGCCGTGCCCGGGTGGTGCTGACGTGGGCCGACGGCCGGCAGTTCGGG
>JAEHDT010000021.1 GCA_016880225.1 Gemmatimonadota bacterium
CCTCTGCAGCGCGGCGACGCCCGCGCCCATGCTGCGCTCGAGCGCCGTCACGCGATCCTCGGCCGCCTTCACCTGCGCGAGCGTGCGTCGCGCGTCGCCCAGGAGCTTCAGGTCGGTGGGCTTGGCGCCCTTGAGCCGGTCGAGCATCCGCTTCGCCGAATCGAGGGTGGCGGCGGCGTCGAGCCCGCGCAGCCCCTCTTCCAACGCCTGGCGCGTGGAGTCGGCGCTGTGCCCGAGCGCCGCGGCAACGCGCGGCGTGTTGAGCTGCGCCGGATCGAGCCGGCCTAGGTCGATCTTCCCCGTCACGAGCCCGAGGGCCGGCACCTGCAGCTGCTCGCCCCATCGGGTGACCTGGCCGATCACGCCGTCGGACTGCTTCCCGGTCCGCCCATCCGTCGCACGCGGCGTCCCGAACCGCAGCCCGGTGGCGGCCAGCCGATCGATCACGAGCTTCTTCTCAAGCAGTGGCGCCGGGTCGAGATCGGCCACGAGCTGGTCGGCCTGGAGCAGGTTCTCGAACGCCTCGAACGGGCTCGCGACCGTGAGGCCCTGCACCGTCACGCGGCCGTGCGCGAGCTCGAGGTGGAGCCTCGCGATCTCGACCCGCGCGCCCACCAGCGTCGTCCCCACGGACTCCGCCGCGCTCTTCGCGATCCGGTCGGCGAACAACAACCACAGCACCACGCCCACGGCGCCGAACAGGGCGAGCGGGCCGACCGCCTTCCAGCGGAACACGGCGACGCGCACCTCAGGGCTCCGGCCGGAACAGGCGGTACACGCTGTACAGCTTCGACGCCATCACCGCCTGGTAGATGCGGGAGCGCCTGACCCGGTCGGCGACCGTGGCGCGGTAGCGGACGACTCCCCACCGGCTCGCGGAAAAGAGCGGCAGCCAGAGCACCGCCGACACGACCACGCTGCCCAGGACCACGGTGTTGTTGAAGTTCGTGAGCGGCGCGACGGGCAGGTTGTACAGCGCCGTCCACATCGGCCGCAACGCCCCCGTCTCGAGCAACAGCACACGGCCGATCCAGTCGAACGCCGGGTCGAGCAGGAACCCGACCGGAATGAACAGCGCCCAGCCGAGCATCGCCGCGGGGAACGAAACGTTCAAGAGCACGATCAGGGCGAACACCACGGCGTTGTGCAGGTTCAGGAGCGGCGTGAGGCCGAGGATCGCGCCGAGGGCGATCCCCGCCGCGATCTGGCCGGGCGTCCCCTCGGAATGGAGCGTCTTGACCAGGGATTGAAGCAGCTTGAGAACGAGCATCATGCCACCACGGGCCGCCGGGTGTGCCAGTCCGTGTGCTGCTGGTACCAGCGTGCGATGCGGACCAGCTTCGCCTCGTCGAACGCCCGCGCCACGAGCGACAGCCCCGTGGGCAGGTCCGCGGGCCCGAAGCCGTTCGGCACCGAGATCGCCGGCACGCCGACCACGTTGCTCGACCCGATCAAGGACGTGCCGCCGCGCACGTCCGGCCAGGCGTCGCGGAACGGCGTGTCGAGCGGGCTCGCGACGGTGGCGCGGGTGGGCGTGGCGACCGCGTCGTACGGCTTGAGAAAGTCGTCGTAGGCGCGGCCCATCAGGCGGCGCACGCGCAGCGCGCGCAGGTAATCGCCTGCCGAAATGGCGAGCGCGCCGTAGCCGCCGATCCGGTCTTCTGGCGCGGTCAACTCCTTCAGGCGGTCGCCCGCGATGAGATCCTCGAACGCGCTCGCGCCTTCGGCGCCGATGATGATCCCGCCCACGACGCCGAATGGCAGGTCGGGCACGTCGACGTCCTCCACCACGTCCGCCGTGCGCCGCAGCACGTCGAGGGCGGCGGTGAAGTTCTCCGCCACCTCTCCCTGCACCGCGTCGATCGCGCCCCTGGGCACTGCGATCCGGAAGCGGTGACGACCGCGCTCGGGCGGCGGCACCCGGAAGCCCCGCGCCACGGAGGATGCGTCGAGGGGATCCTTCCCCGCGATCGCCGCGAGCACGACCGCGCAGTCCTCCGCGCTTCGGGCCATGGGACCGAGCTTGTCCATGGTCCAACAGAGAGCCATCGCCCCGTGACGGCTGACCAGGCCGTAGGTGGGACGGAGCCCGGTGACGCCGCAATACGCCGCCGGGGTGAGGATCGAGCCGGACGTTTCCGAGCCGATCGCGAACGGCACGAGCCCGGCGGCGACCGCGGCAGCTGGCCCGGTGGACGAGCCGCCGCTCCAGTAGTCCGGGTTCCATGGGGTCCTGCCGGGCCCCGTAAACGAGGCATCGGCCTGGCGGTAGCCCATCCCGCCGGCGAGCTCGACCATCGCGAGCTTGGCGACGAGCACGGCGCCCGCCGCCTCGAGCCGGGCGATCACCGTGGCGTCGTCGTCGAACCGCTGCCCGCGGTACGGCTCCGCCCCCCACGTCGTAGGGTAGCCTTTCGCGGCGAGCAGGTCTTTCGCGCCGAAGGGAATCCCGTGCAGTGGCCCTCGCGCCCGGCCGGCGGACAGCTCCCGGTCGGCCAGGGCCGCCGCCTCGAGCGCACGATCCGGCGTCACGGTGACGAGGCAGTTGTAGCGCGGCC
>JAEHDT010000205.1 GCA_016880225.1 Gemmatimonadota bacterium
CGGCGCTCGTCGCCGCGCGCCAGCGCCAGCTCGTACAGCATCAGCACCACCGCATGAGCCAGGTTGAGCGACGCGTAATCGGGATTGGTGGGGATCGTGACCACGCGGTGGCAACGGTCGAGCGCCTCGTTCGGCAATCCCCTGTCCTCGCGCCCGAACAGCAGCGCCACCGGGCCGGTCTCGGCGAGCATCAGGATCTCCGCCGCAGCCTCGCGCGGACGCTGCAGGTTGCGCTTCGCCGTCCGGCCGCGCGCCGTGAACCCCACCACGTGCACGCAATCGGCGATCGCGTCGTCCAGCCGCGCAAAGCGGCCCACACGGGCCAGCACGTCCTGCGTCTGGTGCGCGATTCCCTCCACGCGGTAGGCGTCGTACTCGCGGGGGCTCACCAAACGCACGTCGCGGAAGCCGAAATTCTTCACGGCGCGCACCACGTGCGCGATGTTGACGAGCTCCTGGGGCTCGTGGAGGACCACGATGATCATGGTCTCATCCCACCAGCTCCATTATCCCGAACCGCTCCGGATCCTGCCGGTCCCCGCGCAGCCACACCCAGCCGTTGCCGCCGCTCCAGACCAGCTGCCCACTGCGGCGCTCGCGGCCGGGCGCCAACTCGTTGACGAGCAGGTCGAACCGTATGTGGCCACCGACATGGGCGCGCTGCCACTCGGGCCAGGCGATTGCGAGCGTGACGCGATATCCGCCGTCGATGCGGCGCCAACCGCCCCGCACATCCGCAGGCCTCCCGGGGGACTCGCCCGCCCCGCGCACGCGCACTGGCCCCGCGCCGTCACCCTGAGGCACCACGAGATATCCGACCGTCGCGTCGCTCTCCGGATCGCCCAAATACACTTGGACGCCGTCGGAGTGGATATCGTCGGGCTCGTTGTCGAAGCGCAGCGGCGCCGCGTCGGCCGGGCGGAAGCACGGCTCTGCCTTCGTGATCTGCACGGCGAGATACACCGCGTCGTCGTCCCACGCGGCGTGGCCCACGGCGCTGAACTCCTCGGCCCCCCCGTACGGCTCCTCGCTGCGGCGGTACTGGTCCTCGAGATCGATCCGCAGCGGCTCGCTCGTGTCGAATCCGTCGAGCGATCCGTCGAGCGGCGGCGGCGCGTCCACCCGCAACGCCGCGGCGGTCGCGGGCGCCGGCTTGTCGAGCTCGAGCAGCGGCGCGAACGGAGGCTCGGGTGCGCGCCCACCCGCGAGGCGAATGCGTCCCGCGCCGGTGGTGATCTCCCAGCCGAGGGCCGTCGCGGCGTGGCGGTGGACCCCCTCCACGGTCTCGACCTCGATGACGCCACCCTGCACCCGCACTCCCCGCACCGTGGGAGCCTCAGCCACCGGCTCGAGCACCGTCACGAACCGTGCGGCGCGGCCCGTCGCGCGGGCCAGGTAGAACGTTTCCCGCCGCCCGGTTCCCGGCCGCCCCGGTCCTTCGGCCCGCAACAGCTTTCCGTCGAGCGAGAACAGGGCCTTGAGCCGGTGCGGCCCGTCGGCCAGGTCGAGCACGACGGGGCCGGTGCCGTCGGCGGTGAAACGCTCCACGCGCGACACGAATTCGTCCGGCAGCTCGCCGGCACTCCAGCTCCCCTGTCCTCCGTCCCCCACGCCCTGGAAGTGCCACGCCAGCTCGACCACGCGGTCGGTGCGGCTCTCGAGCTCGACGACATCGACCACGTATGCCGGTCCCGACACGACGGTGCGCGTCATCTCGCCATAGCGCCCGCGCACCCAGGCCCACTCGCCCACCGCGTCGAACGTCTCGCACACCGCGTCCCCGCGAGGCTGCGACGCGCCGTCGATGCGCGGCGCGTTGTGCGCCAGGGTCGAGCGGTACCAGAAGAGGTCGCGCGACACGTACAGACCGGTTCCGGGATCGCCGAGCCAGTGCACACCGTCCGCGTGCAGCGTGAGGTGCAGCCGGTCGGGGTGCCCATGCCCGCCCCCGTACTGGCCGCACTCGAGGCTCACATAGCGGCCACCGGTGCGCAGCACCGCGACCCCCTGCGACTCGAGCAGGACGCTCGTGGGAGACCAGGGGGGCGGATCGGCGGGCAGCTCGGGAGCCATGAACAACAGCGCCCACCAGGAGAGGGTGAGGCGGGACGGGGGACGCGGGGCGCCTGGAACGGGCGCGTCGTGGAGATACGACTCGAACACGTCGGGGCCGACCGGTGGCGCGCCGTACAGGGCGTGCAACCAGCCCGCCAGCTCACCCGTCCCGCGCATCGCGTCCCCGGCTCCGAGGCCCGCCAGCCCGATCTCCCACACCTCGAGGTACGCCGGCTGCGCCAGCGACACGCCGAAGCGCGAATCTTTCCGCGCCGGAAACGTGAGGTCGGGCAGCGCTGTCTGTGCGGGCGCGAGTAGCGCCGCGCGCACCCGCGCGGCGAGAGCCGGCTCCGCAAACACGTCCACGCCGGCCTGGCGCGCCCACGCGGCCCCGATCAGCAGCCCCCGCAACGCGAACAGGTGGTAGTTCTCCCCTTCGTACCACATGCCGTCGCGCCCGAAGCCACGCAGCAGGTGCTCGAGCAGGCCGGTGGGGCCCTCGATGGCGCGCCGGGCCAGGTCCTCGTCCTCGAACCAGACGGCGACGGCCGCGAGCGCCGCGTTGTTCCAAGTCTGGCGGTTCGAGAACCCCTCGTCGAACTCCCCGATCAGGTGCGCCGCTTCGTCGGCGATCTGGTTCATGCCCTTCTCGGTCGGGTCGTCCAGCCCCCTGCTCGAGCGCAGCAGCACGGCCGCCGAGAGGAGGTTCACGACCCAGATCGATTCCAGATACGTGGAGAAGAACAGTCGGCTCGGTCCCAGCACGTTGTCGCGGTTGGGATAGCGCCAGTAGCGCGCCGCGTACTGCCGCAGGATATCGGCGGCGCGGGGCCCGGCGGCCGCGTCGTCACCCAGCGCGCTGATCGCCGCGAGGTGCGCGGCGCGCTCCCCCAGCCAGAGGTGCTGGAAGCGCACCCAGTGGCGATCGTGACGCTCGCCCGTGAAAGTCTTGCCGCAGCGGGGACAGCGGTGCGCCGCCGGACTCCACGGGTCGAAGGTGAGCCCGGAGCCGTCGTCGGGGCAGACGCCGCCGTCGGTCGAGAGGAGCGCCTTCGCCTCCGGCACGGGCGGCATGCGCGTCAGCACTGGAGCGGCGTGCTCCGTGAGGTGCGCGAGGAGGGCGCGGAGATCGGGCGCCTGCGCGATCTGCTCGCGCCGGGCAGCGAGCTCTTCCGGGGTCACCATGCCCGCACCCCCTCGCGCGCCCAGCGCACCGGCAGCACGGTCGCACCGGCGGCCCGCGCGGCCGCGATCGCGGGCGCC
>JAEHDT010000206.1 GCA_016880225.1 Gemmatimonadota bacterium
CCCGCTGGATCTCGGCGAGAGTGGCCGGGAAGGGCAGGGGGCCGCGCGCCGTCACGGCCGGCCGCCGCGGCTCGAGCTCGGGCGTCGCGAACGTCCCGGGCGCCGAGAGGAGGACGCCTCGCTCGATCGTGTTTCGGAGTTCACGCACGTTACCCGGCCACGGATGCGTGAGCAGCGCGCGTCGTACTTCGGGGGTGAGGGGAGGCTCCGGCAGCTGGTACTGCGCGCTGAATTTCCGCAGGAAGAATTGGGCGAGGAGGATCACATCGTCACCGCGCTCGCGCAACGGAGGCAGTTCGAGCGTCACCACGTTCAGGCGGTAGAACAGGTCCTCCCGGAACGTTCCTGCCTGCACGGCCGCCGCGAGGTCGGCGTTCGTCGCCGCGACGATGCGCACGTCGAACGTGCGGGTCGCCGTGGCGCCGAGGCGGCGGACCGACTTCTGATCGAGGGCGCGGAGCAGCTTGCCCTGGAGCTCGGGCGCCAGCTGCTGGACCTCGTCGAGGAACATCGTTCCCCCCTGAGCGACCTCGAACAGGCCGGGCTTGGCGGTCTTCGCGTCGGTGAACGCGCCGCGCTCGTGGCCGAACAGCTCGCTCTCGAGGAGCGGCGCCGGCAGGGCGGCGCAGTTGAGCTCCACGAACGGCGCGGCGGCGCGCGGCCCGCCGTAGTGAAGGGCGCGTGCGAGCAGCTCCTTGCCGGTCCCGGTCTCGCCGGTGACGAGGATGGTGGCGTCACGGTGCGGGACCACGCGGGCCGCCCGCTCCAGGGCCCCTTTGAGGGCCGGGCTCTCGCCCACGATGTCGCGGAAGGCGTGAGCCTGCGCTTCGAGGTGCCCCAGGGCGGCGCGGCCTAACGCGGCGCGGCGACGCTGGACCGCCGCTGCGACGGCGTCGCGCAAGCCGTCGCGGTCGTCGGGGAGCGAGAAGTAGTCGGCGGCGCCCGCGGACACGACCTGAGCCGCGAGGCGGTGCGACGTCGTCGCCCCGACTGCGATGACGGGCGTGGCGCTGGCGAGAGGCAATGGGAAACGGGTGAGGAGGGCGGTGATCTCCGTTTCGGCCCCCCCGGCCGCGATCAACACGACGGCGGGGTCCCCGGCCGGACGCTCGCCGGCCGCCGGCGTCCACTCCGTGAGGGCGGCGCCGGCGTCGCGCGCCAGCGCGGGCCAGAAGTCGCCGAACGAATCGCTCAGCCGGAGGACGAGGAGGGTGACGTCGGGAGTGGCCGTCACCGCAGCCCGAGTTCCGTCGCCGTGACGAGCACTTCGACGGCGTGGCCGGCGCGCTCCAGGCTCGCCCGGCCGCCCTCCTCGCGGTCTACGACCGCCAGGACGCCGAGCACGCGACCTGCTTCGGCGCTCACTGCGGCGATCGCCTCCGCCGCCGACTGGCCGGTCGTGATCACGTCCTCTACTACGACCACGCTGGCGCCGGGGGTAAAGCATCCTTCGATCCGCTTCCCGGTCCCGTGCGCCTTGGCTTGCTTGCGGACCGTGAACGCGTCGAGAGAACGGCCCTGGCTGCGGGCCGCGGCCGCAATGGCGTAGGCGACGGGGTCGGCGCCAAGCGTGAGGCCCCCGATCAGATCGGGGGCCCAGCCTCGCGCCACGAGGCGCGCGAGGCCCAGAGCTCCGATCACGGCGAGCCCCTCGCCCGACATGGTGGTGCGGCGGGCATCGATGTAAAAGTTAGAGCGGCGCCCTGAAGCCAATATGAAGTCGCCGTGGGTGACGGAGCGCTCGCGCAGCAAGTCGCGGAGCCGTTGTTCGAGTGCGGTGGTGGGCGTCATCGAGCGATATAGTAGTAGCAATGACTACTACGTCCGGCCCTTGCGCCACACCGCTCGCTTCAGCGTGTCCAGGAGCTTCGGCTTCGGCGCGCCGGCGCCCGCCAGGCCGGCGGTGAACTCGGCGGCAAACGCTTGGACCGTCGGCTGGCGGCGGTCCGGGTCGCGCTCCAGGCCGTGCATCACCGCCGCCTGCAGGGCGGCCGGGAAGCGGCGGGCCGGATCCGCCGCGTTCAGCGGCAGCGGTGGTTGGGTGAGCAGCTGCTGGAACAGCTCCCGTGGGCTGCGCCCCGTATAGGGGTGCCGCCCGGTGAGCAGCCAGTACGCGATCGTGGCGAGGCTGTAGATGTCCGCCCGGCCATCCACCAGCTCGCCCGACAGCGCCTCCGGCGCGACGTACTTGAGCGTGCCCACGAAGAAGCCCGTGCGCGTGAGGCGCTCCTCGGCCGGGAGCTCCGCGTCGCGGGCGATCCCGAAGTCGAGCAGCTTCACGCGCTCGGTCGCGGGATCGTAGGTGATGTTCTCCGGCTTCAGGTCGCGATGGATGATGCCCGCCTGATGCGCCGCCCCCAGCGCGTCCGCCAGCTGCCGGACGAGCTTGCCGACCGCCGCCGGAGCGAGGGGGCCCGCCCGGTGTACGTATTCGGCGAGGGACTTGCCCTCGGCCCACTCGAGTGCGAGGTAGTAGAGGCCGTCCGCTTCCCCATAATCGTAGGTGCGCACGACGCCCGGGTGCTGGACCCGCGAGCCGTAGCCCGCCTCCCGCAGGAAGCGCTTGACCGCCGTGGGGTCGCTCGCGAGGCGCGACCGCAATACCTTGAACGCACAGTCCCCGCGCTCGGGATGCCGGGCTCGGTACACCTCGGCCGTGCCTCCCTCGCCGACGCGCTCGAGGAGGCGGTAGCCGGCGATGGTCCGGCCGGCCAGGTTCTCGCTGGGCATGGGAACGCGCGAAACTAACGCTCGGACTTGAGGTTGAGCAAGTGAGACGATCGGTGGTGATGGCCCTGTGCGCGATCGGCGTGGCCGCCTGTGGGGCGGGACGGCCGCCCGAGGCGGCGCCGCGTCCCGACGCCGGGGCCGCGGTGTCCACGCTGTTCGACGCAGGCGCCGTGTATGGGACCATGGGCCTCTTCGTCTCGGGGCCACCCCTGCCGTTCGTCGCCACCGTGCGCTACTTCGCCGACGCCACGACCGACTCCACGCTCGCGGTGTTCGGGCTGTCGCTCGCCAACCACGCGCTCACCTTCCAGCGCGACGGCAACACGTTCACGGCGCAGTACCACGTGGAGGTCGTGTTCCGCGGCGAGAGCGGCGCCATGCGCCAGCTCGCGAGCGACGAGACGGTGCGGGTGCGCACGTTCCAGGAAACACTGCGCGCCGACGAGAGCGTGATCTACCAGCAAGTCCTCGGCGTCCCGCCCGGGGTGTATCAGGTGAGCGTGACCGTCCGCGACCGCAGCGGACCCTCCGCGTCGCACCGGGAGCGTACCGACACGGTGCCGCGATTCGCGGGGCAGGGGACGAGCGCGCCGGTCGCGGTGTACCAAGGCGGCGGCCGGACTCGCCTGGCCGACGTGCCCAAGCTGCTCGTGAATCCGCGCGCCACGCTCTCCTACGGCGCCGACTCCCTCCGGTTCTACGTCGAGGCGTACGGCGCGCGGCCGGGCGCGCGGCTGGCGATGCGCGCGCTCGATCGCGCCGGACAGGTGCTGTGGCGCGATACGGTCGCGGTGAGCGGGACCGAGACCGTGGCGACGGCGCTCGCGGTGCTGCGCCCCGGTGAGTTGCCGGTGGGCGAAGGGCGCGTCGAGGTCGTGCCGGTGGGTTTCGGGTCGGCGACTCCGCGCGCCATCCCGTTCCTCGTGAGCTTCTCCGACCAGTGGGCCATCACGAACTACGACGAGATGATCAGCCTGCTGCGCTACTTCGATCGCCAGGACTGGGTGGACCGGCTGCGCCGTGCCACCCCGGAAGAGCGGCCCGCCGTGTGGCGGGAGTTCTACAAGGCCACCGACCCCGTCGAGATCACGCCGGAGAACGAGGCGCTCGAGACGTATTTCCGGCGCGTACAGTTCGCGAACCAGCGGTTTCGTGAGTCCGGGGACCCCGGCTGGCTCACCGATCGCGGCGAGGTGCTCATTTCGCTGGGTGAGCCCGACGACGTATTCGACTTCTCGAGCGACTTGTCGCGCTCTGGCGCGCGCGGCATCCGTTGGACCTACAACTCCCTGCGGCTGACCCTGTTCTTCCAGGACCAGACCGGGTTCGGCCGCTTCCGCCTCACCCCCTTGTCGCGGGCGGAGTTCCAGCGGGTCCTCGCCCAAGTTCGGCACCGGTCGGGATGACGCGGGTGCTCTTGCTGCTCCTGGTCGGCGCCGCGGCGCCGTGTCTCGGCACGGCGCAGCAGGTCCCTCCCGAGCTCGCGGCCGAGCGTGCCGAATCGCTCCGGATGGCGGGCCGCCCGTGGCACGCCGCGGAAACGCTGTTGGCGGTAGCGGCGCGCGAGCCACGGCTCAACGCGACGTTCGTCGTCGAGGGCGCCAAGGCGGAGCTGCACGCGCGCCGCTACGATCGGGCGCGCAGCCTGCTCGTGGGCCAGCCCTGGCTGGACGACTACGGCGACGGCGAGGCGCTCGCGGTGCTGGCGGAAGCCGAGGCGGGGCTGAAGCAGGGGGCGGCGGCGGCGGCGCATTACGC
>JAEHDT010000207.1 GCA_016880225.1 Gemmatimonadota bacterium
CTCGATGGACCACCGTCCAAAGGCCACTCGCAGCAGCCACCGTAGCGTGACGTACTGGCCCGTCATCGAATGGTGTTCCCCCGGCACGCGGTTGGACAAGAAGTATTTCACTTCGCCGCTCAACACGTTGCGAGCCACGATCAAGCAGTGTCGTCGGGTTGGCAAGCCCGCGGCGTCCTTCCGCCAAAACACGGCCCCTCACCGATTTCTTCCGCCGGCTCGCCGCCCGCGGCCTGGTCCCCGACGGATCGCTCCGCTTCCTGCAGGTGGCGTGACGATGGTCGACCGCACCAGCCCCGAGTTCCGGTCCTACGTGGAGCTGTACGAGCGGGCCCCGCTGCTCGAGCTGGGGGGCCTCGCGGACGCGGCCCGGTGGCGGCTGCATCCCGAGAACGTGGTCACGTACATCATCGACCGCAACATCAACTACACCAACGTCTGCGTCGCCGACTGCAAGTTCTGCGCGTTCTACCGTCGCCCCAAGCACGGGGAGGGTTACGTCCTGTCGTTCGAGGAGATCGGCCGCAAGATCGACGAGCTCAAGGCCCTGGGTGGCGTTCAGATCCTCATCCAGGGCGGACACAACCCCTATATCCCGTTCGCGTGGTATCTCGACCTGATGCGCTACATCAAGCGCCATCATCCGATCCACATCCACGGCTTCTCTCCGTCGGAGGTGGACTTCTTCGCGGGGCGCTTCGGAATGTCGATCGCGGAGGTGATCCGCGAGCTGATGGCCGCGGGGCTCGACTCGATTCCGGGCGGGGGCGGGGAGATTCTGGTGCAGGAGGTGCGCGACCGCGTCGCCCGCAAGAAGGCGGGCGCCGACCGCTGGCTCGAGGTGATGGAAACGGCGCACCGGCTGGGGCTCAAGACGTCGGTGACGATGATGTACGGCCTGGGGGAGACGCCGGCCGACCGGATCGAGCATCTGCTCCGCGTGCGCGAGTCGCAGGCGCGGACGAGCGGCTTCACCGCGTTCATCTGCTGGCCGCTGCAGCCCGAGCACACCGAGCTCGAGCATCTCGCAAAGACCGACGCGGTCACCTACCTCCGCACCCAGGCGATCGCGCGGGTCGTGCTCGACAACGTGCCGAACATCCAGGCGTCGTGGGTCACCATGGGGCCGAAGATCGGACAAGTGGCGCTCCGGTTCGGCGCGAACGACTTCGGATCGCTCATGATGGAGGAGAACGTCGTCTCGGCCGCCGGAACCACGTGGCGGATGACGCTCCCCGAAATGCGGCGGCTCATCGCCGACGGCGGCTACGTGCCGCGCCAGCGGCGCCAGGACTACAGCGTCGTCGACGAGGCCGCCTGAGGTGGCCGACGTGCTCGTCCTGGTCGGCTCGGAGAGCGACAAGCCCCGCATCGAGCCCGCCTTCGAGATCCTCGCCAAGGCGGGCGTCTCGTTCGAGTTCCACGTGTCCTCCGCCCACCGCCAGCCCGACCAGACTGCGGAGCTCGTCAAGACCGCAAGGAAGAAAGGATTCCGGGTTGTGATCGCGGGGGCTGGACTCTCGGCCGCGCTGCCGGGCTTTGCCGCCTCCCTCACCGATCTGCCCGTGATCGGTGTGCCGTTCGCGGTGGGGCCCTTGAACGGGCTCGACGCCCTGCTCGCGACGGCCCAGGTCCCCGGGGGCGTGCCCGTGGCGTGCGTCGGCATCGACAACGCCAAGAACGCGGCCCACCTCGCGGTCCGGATCCTCAAGGCCTGACATGCGGGTCGGCGTCGGGTACGACTCGCACCGATTCGCCGACCGCCGCAAGCTGATCCTCGGCGGCGTGACGATCCCCCATCTGCAGGGCCTCACGGGACACTCCGATGCCGATGCCGTGGCCCATGCCCTCACCGACGCGATCCTGGGCGCCGCCGGCCTCGGCGACATCGGTACGATGTTCCCTCCAACCGACCCGGCGTGGCGGGACGCCAACTCGCTCGAACTGCTCAAGCAGGCCCACCTGCGCGTGGCAGAGGCCGGGCTCGACTTCGTGAATGCCGACGTTACGGTCATCATCGAGCGCCCCAGACTCGCACCCTACATCGACGCCATGCGCGAGAAGCTCGCGGCAGCGCTCGTGACGGGGGCGTCGAGCGTCTCCGTCAAGGCAAAGACCAACGAGGGCATGGGGTGGATCGGCCGGGGCGAGGGCGTGGCGGCGATCGCCGTGGCGCTCCTGGCGGAGCGTCGCGCCTGAGCGATCTCCTTGCCTTCCTCGAGACTCTGCCGCCGGGACCGCTATACGGCCTCATCCTCGCGCTCGCCGCGCTCGAGAACATCGTACCACCTCTCCCCGCCGACACCGCCATCGCGCTCGGCGCGTTCCTCGCGGGGCGGGGCGTACTCGACCCCTGGGCGGTGTTCGGCGTGACCTGGGGCGCGAACGTCGGCGCGGCCGCGGCTGTGTACGGGCTGGCCCGCCGCTATGGGCGCCCGTTCTTCCAGGGCCGGATCGGCCGAAAGCTGCTCCCCGAGCCGGTGCTGGCGCACCTCGCGGCTCAATACGACCGCCACGGGGCCTACGGCATTTTCGTGTCGCGCCTGCTTCCCGTGTGGCGCGCCGTCGTCCCGCCGTTCGCCGGGATCGCGGGGTTGTCCGCGCCACGCACCTTGATTCCGCTGGCGCTCGCGTCGGCGCTCTGGTACGGGGCGCTGACGTTCTTTGTGGCCACGCTCGGCACCAACCTCACCGTCGTCTTGGCGGCCGTCGGCCGGGTCAATCGGGTGCTTGGCGTGGTGGCTCTTGCAGCCGTCATATTTGCCGTGTGGTGGATCAGGCGTCGTCTGAAGCGCTAGGAGAGCCGTGATGCGCGGAGCCGCGAGCGATACCTCGGGAGTCCGGATCTTTCCGCCGTTCATCTACGCGGGCCTGTTCGTCCTCGGCTACGCGGTCCACCGCTTCGCCCCCGTGCGCCTCTGGCCGGACGCGCTCCCGGGCGCGGCGCGCGCCGTCGCGTGGGGCCTGGTCGTCATCTGGGCGGCGCTCGGGGGCAGCGCGGTGTGGTTGTTCCGCCGGGCCGGGACCACGCCGAACCCGACCAAGCCGACGACTGCCGTCGTGATGCACGGCCCCTATCGCATCACGCGCAACCCCATGTACGTGGGCCTCGTCGCCCTGTACATCGCCCTCGCCATCTTCCTCAACTCCGCCTGGCCGCTCGTGCTCCTCCCCGTCGTCATCGTGCTGGTGCAACGTCTGGTGATTGCGAGGGAGGAGGCCTACCTCGAAGCGAAGTTCGGCGAGGAGTACCGGGCCTACAAGGCCCGGGTGCGCCGGTGGATCTAGCGACTGCCCCCGACGCGGCGTTTCGCGTCGACCAGTTCCGCGACTACCTCGCCCTCGAGGCCGGCGACAGCGCACACACCGTCACCAACTACGTGCGCGACGTCCGCCGCCTCGCGGGCTACGCCGCCACGAAAGGAGCGCGCCGACCCGAAGAGGTGACGAGCGCGCAGCTGCGGGAGTTCGTGTACGCGCTCAAGGACCTGGGCCTCGCCCCGGCGACTATCCGGCGCCAGATCTCGGCGGTCCGCACGTACTACCGCTTCCTGGTGGGCGAGGGCCACGCCGCGCGGGACCCGAGCGAGCGCGTGGAATCGCCGCGCCAGTGGCGCCGACTGCCGACCGTCCTCTCCGTCGCCGAGATCGAGCGCCTGCTCGCGGCGCCCAATACGGACGAGCCGCTGGCCATCCGCGACCGCGCCCTCCTGGAGTTCGCCTACGCCACCGGCGCGCGTGTGTCGGAGCTGGTGGGCCTCGCCCTGCAGGACGTGCTGTACGAGGACGGGCTGGCGCGGATCTTCGGCAAGGGGTCGAAGGAGCGCATCGTGCCCGTGGGGCGCCGCGCCCTGGGCGCCGTCGCGCTGTACGTGCGCCAGATCCGGCCGCGCTTCGACCGGGGGAAGGGCCGGGGGCTCGTGTTCCTGAACGCCCGCGGCACGCCGCTGTCGCGCGTGGGCGCCTGGACCATCATCCGGCGCGCCGCGCGGCTCGCAGGAATCACCAAGCGCGTGACTCCGCACACGCTGCGACACACCTTCGCGACCCACCTGCTCGAGGGCGGTGCCGACCTGCGCGCCGTGCAGGAGATGCTGGGCCACGCGGACCTGGCCACCACGCAGCTGTACACGCACGTCGATCGGGACTACCTGCGGACGGTGCACAAGACGTATCATCCCCGCAGCTGAGGCCCATGTCCCGCGCATTCGTGAAGGAAGACTCCGGCGACGGCGTGCCCAGGCGGAATTACGGACTGCCGCCGCGCGACGACCCCAGCTTCGACGCCGCCGCCGCCGAGGCCTTGCTCGAGGCCGCCCGTGAGGGCGAAACGGCCAGCGCGGAGCGGGCGACGGGGTACTACTGGGGCGAGCCAAAGCTGCGCCCGCACGTGCAGGGCATCCTCGCGCGCGCCCGGGCCGCCGGCGACGAGCGCCTGGAGCAGTTGGCCGAGCGGTTCCTGCGTTGAGGGGCGGGCCGTGCCCGAGCTCCCCGACATCACCGTCTATCTCGACGCCCTCGCGCCGCGTGTGGTGGGTGCGAAGCTCGAGCGCCTGCGCATCATTAGCCCGTTCCTGCTGCGCACCGCCGATCCACCGGTCGTCGATCTCGCGGGGCGAACCGTTCGTGAGGTCCACAGGCTCGGTAAACGCATCGTTCTGGGGTTCGAGGACGACTATTTCGCCGTGCTGCACCTGATGATCGCCGGCCGGCTGCACTGGAAGCCACCGGCCGCGCCGGTCCCGCGCCGCTCCGGGCTCGCTGCGTTCGATTTCCCGCACGGCACGCTGCTCCTCACCGAAGCCGGGACGAAGCACCGCGCCGCCCTGCACGTCGTGCGTGGCGCGAGCGCGCTCGCGGGACACGACCCCGGCGGACTCGACGTCCTCGGCGCCACGCTCGAGCAGTTCCGCGCGGCGCTCAGCCGCGAGGCGCATACGCTGAAGCGGGCGCTGACCGACCCCCGGGTGCTCGACGGCATCGGAAACGCCTACTCGGACGAGATCCTGCACGCGGCCCGGCTGTCGCCACTCCGGCTCACGACCCAGCTCGCGCCCGAGGAGAGCGAGCGCCTGTTTCGCGCCGTCCGGCAGACCCTCTCCACCTGGATCGACCGGCTGCGCGCTGAGGCGGGCGACGCGTTTCCCGAGAAGGTCACGGCGTTCCGGCCGGAGATGGCCGTGCACGGGCGATTCCGCCAGCCGTGCCCCGTGTGCGGCTCGCCGGTGCAGCGAATCCGCTACGCCGAGAACGAGGTCAACTACTGCGCCACCTGCCAGACCGGCGGCCGGCTGCTCGCTGACCGTTCGCTGTCGCGGCTCCTGAAGCAGGACTGGCCGCGCTCACTCGAGGAATGGGAGGAGCGCGTCGCGCGCCGGCCGCCGTGAGCATGGACACCCAGCCCGTCCGCTTCGAGCGCTCCTTCGCCGTCGCCGCGGCCGACATCGACGACCTCGGTCACGTGAATAACGTGGTGTACCTCCGCTGGGTGCAGAACGTCGCTGCCGCGCATTGGGAATCCACCACCACGCCCGTGGAGCGCGCCGAGATCGGCTGGGTCGTGCTGCGCCACGAGATCGACTACAAGCACCCCGCAAAGCCCGGCGACCACGTCATCGTCCGCACCTGGGTGGGCCGCCCCAGCGCCGCGACGTTCGAGCGCCACACCGAGATCGTCCGGGCAGGAGATCAACGGCTGCTCGCGCGGGCCCGCTCGCTCTGGTGTCCGGTGAACCCCGCCACCGGCCGCCTGCGCCGGATCGATCCCGAGCTGCACGACCGCTTCTACGCGCGTTAGATTGCCGCATGCTCTTCGTCCTCGACAACTACGACTCCTTCACCTACAACCTCGTCCAGTTGTTCGGCGAGCTGGGCGCGGAGCCGGTGGTGTACCGGAACGATGCGCTCAGCGTGGAGCAGGCACTGGCGCTCAAACCGACCGCGGCGGTGCTCTCGCCCGGTCCCGGCACGCCCGCGGCGGCAGGCATCCTCGTGCCGCTCGTCCGGGCGCTCGCCGGTGAGGTACCCGTGCTGGGCGTGTGCCTCGGCCATCAGGCGATCGGCGAAGCGTTCGGCGCGCGGGTGGTGCGAGCAGACCGCTTGATGCACGGCAAGACGTGTGAGGTGATTCACGAGGACGACGAGCTGTTCGAAGGGATTCCCAGCCCCCTCACCGGCATGCGCTACCACTCGCTCGTGGTCGAGCCGAGTTCGCTGCCCAACGACTTGGTGATCACGGCGTGGAGCGCGGACCGTCCCAAGGACGCCGAGATCATGGCGATGAAGCACCGGCGCCATCCGATTTACGGCGTCCAGTTCCACCCCGAGTCGATCGGCACCGAGCACGGCAGACGGCTGCTCGAGAACTTCCTCAAGGTGGCTCACGCGATGGCATAATCGGCGCATTCGCAGTCGCTTAGCACCAGGGCTAGACTCCACGGCACGGATTTTGTATGTTCCCCCGTGCCTGTCCTCGGCGTGATCCCGGCGCGGCTGGGCTCCAGCCGCCTCCCTCGCAAGCCACTCCTGCCTCTGGCAGGCGAACCACTCATCCTCTGGGTCATCCGGAGAGTCGCCGAGGCGGGTGTGTGCCAGCGCCTGGTCGTCGCCACCGATGCGCGCGAGATCGCCGCCGTCGTGGAGGGTGCCGGGTACGAGGCGGTGCTGACCTCCTCAGACCACCAGTCGGGCACCGAGCGAGTCGCGGAAGTCGTTGCAAATAAGACGTTTAGATCGTTCGACGTGGTGTTGAACGTACAGGGTGACGAGCCGCTCGTGGCACCCCGTGCGCTCGCCGGCGCGGTGGCGCGGGTGACGGGAGGCGATCCGATCGGGACCGCGGCGGGCGACTTGGACGGCGCGCTCGCAGCCGACCCCAACCGGGTAAAGGTCGTCGTGGACGCGCGCGGCCGGGCGGTCTACTTCTCCCGCGCGCCGATTCCGTTCGACCGCGACGGCACGGGCGACGTGGTCTACCACCAGCACGTGGGCGTGTACGCCTACACCCGGGAGGCGCTCGAGCGCTGGGTGCGGCTCCCGCCGGTGCCCGAGGAGCGGTGGGAGCGGCTCGAGCAGCTGCGGCCCCTGCTGCACGGTGTGGGGATCGGCGTGGCCCTCGTACCGGGAGCCGCGGCGCCCGGCGTTGACACGCCGGACGACCTGCGATACGCGGAAGCGCAGTTGACCCGCCACCTGAGGGAGGTGAGTCCGTGAGCTCGACGAAGTACATCTTCGTGACCGGCGGCGTCGTCTCTTCGCTTGGCAAGGGCATCGCGGCCGCGTCGCTCGGCCGGCTGCTGGTGGAGCGGGGCCTCCGAGTCACGATCCAGAAGTTCGATCCCTACATCAACGTCGACCCCGGCACCATGTCGCCGTTCCAGCACGGCGAAGTGTACGTGACCGACGACGGCGCGGAGACGGACCTCGATCTCGGCCACTACGAGCGGTTCATCGACCGGTCGCTGTCGCAGGTGAACAACGTCACCACCGGGCGGATCTACCTGTCGGTGATCACGAAGGAGCGGCGCGGCGAATACCTCGGGTCCACGGTGCAGGTCATCCCGCACATCACGGACGAGATCAAGGCCTCCATCCGCCGGCTCGCACCCGACCACGACGTCGTCATCACCGAGATCGGCGGCACGGTGGGTGATATCGAGTCGCTGCCGTTCCTCGAGGCGATCCGTCAGTTCCGCCAGGAAGTGGGCCGCGACAACACGCTGTTCATCCATCTCACGCTCGTGCCCTTCATCGCAGCCACCGCGGAGCTCAAGACCAAGCCCACGCAACACTCGGTCCGCGAGCTGATGCAGATCGGAATCCAGCCCGACATCCTGATTTGCCGGACCGAGCGGCCGCTCTCGGAGGAGCTGAAGCGCAAGATCGCCCAGTTCTGCAACGTGGACTTCGGGTGCGTGGTGGAGAGCCCCGACGTCAAGTCGATCTACGAGATCCCGCTCACCCTGCACGAGCAGGGGCTCGACCGCGAAGTGTGCCAGCGGCTGCACCTCGAGACCAAGGAGCCCGACTTGCGCTCGTGGGCGCAGATGGTGGGCAAGATCCTCGACCCGGCGGAGCGCGTCCGCATCGCGGTGGTGGGGAAGTACACCGAGCTGGCGGACAGCTACAAGAGCGTGCACGAAGCGCTGGTGCACGGCGGGATCGCGAACGACTGCGGCGTGCAGATCGAGTGGATCTCGTCGGATCGCTTCACCGATCAGCAGGCCGCGGGCGAGCTGCTCGGCGGCTACGACGGCCTGCTCGTGCCGGGGGGCTTCGGCGTGCGCGGCGTCGAGGGCATGTTGGAGGCGATCCGCTGGGCGCGGGAGCGCAAGCTGCCGTTCTTCGGGATCTGCCTCGGGCTCCAGACCGCGATCATCGAGTTCGCGCGCGACGTGGTGAAGCTCCCCGACACCAACTCGAGCGAGTTCGCGCCCGAGTGCCAGAACCCGGTGATCGCGCTGATGCGGTCGCAGGAAGGCATCCAGGAGATGGGGGGCACCATGCGGCTGGGGGCCTACCCGTGCAAGCTCCGCCCCGGCTCGCGCGCCGCCCAAGCCTACGGAGCGCTCGAGGTGAGCGAGCGGCACCGTCACCGCTACGAGGTCTCCAACGCCTACCGCGACGTCCTCGCCGAGTACGGGATGCGCTGCGCCGGCCTCTCCCCCGACGGGTCGCTGGTCGAGATGATCGAGCTGCCCGATCACCCCTGGTTCATCGGCTGCCAGTTCCACCCCGAGCTCAAGTCGCGGCCCACGCGGCCGCACCCGCTGTTCGCCGGATTCATCGGCGCGGCGCGGCAACAGCACCGAGCCCGGAGTCACGCCGAGCGGCCGTCCCAGCTCGCGGGTCTGCACGACTGACATGGCGCCGCATTTCGGCGGGGGAGCCTCCCCGTTCCTCATCGCGGGGCCCTGCGTCGTCGAGTCCGACGACCTGAACCTGCGGATCGGCGAGGCGCTCGCCGAGCTCGGCCGGGAGCTGGGCGTGCACGTCATCTACAAGGCGTCGTACGACAAGGCGAACCGGTCACGACTGGACGCCGCGCGGGGTCCGGGACTCGAGCGGGGCCTCGCCGCGCTCGCGCGGGTGCGCGCCGCGACCGGCCTGCCGATCCTCACGGACGTGCACGAAGCCGGCCAGGTGCCCGCCGCCGCTCAAGTGGCGGACGTGCTCCAGGTTCCCGCTTTCCTCTGCCGCCAGACCGATCTGCTCGTCGCCGCCGGCCGGGCGGGGCGCCCGGTGAACGTGAAGAAGGGGCAGTGGATGTCCCCGGAGGGAATGGCGGGAGCCGTGGAGAAGCTGCGCGCCGGCGGGGCCCCCGAGGTCGCCGTCACGGAGCGGGGCACGTTCTTCGGTTACGGCGACCTGGTGGTGGACATGCGGAACTTCGCCCGGCTCCGCGCCGCCTGCGGCGTGCCCGTGGTGTTCGACGCCACGCACGCCGTGCAGCAGCCGGGGCAGGGACGGGACGGGGCGAGCGGCGGCCTGCGGCAGTTCATCCCGCCGCTGCTCTACGCCGCCGCGGCCGCCGGCGCCGACGGCTTCTTCCTCGAGACGCACCCCGATCCCGACCGCGCTCCGTCGGACGGCCCCAACATGGTTCCGCTCGACCAGCTCGCCGGGATCGTGAGCGTCGCGCTGGACGTGTGGCACCGGGCCCGGGAGGCGGTCCGTGCTTGACGCCGCCGTCGCCCGGCGCTTGAAGCTCGTCGGCCTGGACGTCGACGGCGTGTTGACCGACAACGGCGTCTACCTCGGCATGGTCGGGGACCACCCCGTGGAGCTCAAGCGCTTCCACATCCAGGACGGCCTCGGCGTCCGCATGCTCCGCTCCGCGGGGCTCGTCGTCGTGTGGCTCTCCGGACGGGAATCCACGGCCACCGCGCTGCGGGCGCGCGAGCTCGGCGTCGACGAGCTGATCCAGGACCCGATGGCACGCAAGCTCCCGGCGTTCGAAGGCGTGCTGGCGCGGCGCGGGTTCGCGTGGGAAGACTGTGCGTTCGTAGGCGACGACCTCGCAGATCTTCCGGTGCTCACGCGGGTGGCCCTCCCCATCGCGGTCGCGAATGCCGTGGCGGAAGTGAAGGCCGGCGCACGGGTCGTCACGACCGTCGCCGGCGGTCAGGGGGCGGTCCGCGAAGTCGCCGAGCTGATCCTCAAGGCCCGCGGCGAGTGGCAGGGCCTGGTCACGAAGTATTTTCAGGAGCGTGGCGATGCCCCGCACGGAGCCCAGCGATCTCGTTGAGCGCGGGCGCCGGGTGCTCGCCCTCGAAGCCGAGGCGATCCGCCGGGTCGCCGACCGACTGAACCCCGCGTTTGCGGCGGCCGTGCGGCTGCTCGCGGCCGCCAAGGGCCGCCTCATCGTTTCCGGGGTCGGCAAGTCGGGACTCATCGCTCGCAAGATCGCCGCCACGTTCACGTCCACCGGCACCCCCGCCTCGTTCCTCCACCCCGTCGACTCGCTGCACGGCGACCTGGGGCTGGTGGGCCGGGACGACGCGGCGCTGTTGCTGTCGAAGAGCGGGGCCTCGGACGAGCTGTTCGGCCTCGTGGGCCAGCTCAAGCGGCTCGGCGTGCCGATCGTCGCGATCACGGGAGACCCGGATTCCGTGCTGGCGCGCCAGTCCGACGTCGTGCTCGACGCCAGCGTCGCCGAGGAAGCATGCCCCGAGACGCTCGCGCCGACCACCAGCACCACCGCCGCGCTCGCCCTGGGCGACGCCCTCGCCGTGACGATGCTCGAGGTGAAGGGGTTCCGGCGCGAGGACTTCGCGGCGCTGCATCCCGGCGGCGCGCTCGGGAAGAACCTGCTGCTGCGCGTCGCCGACGTCATGCTCGCCCGCGACCTGCCCACGCTCGGCCCCGACCGCCCGATGCGCGAGTGCGTCGTGCTGCTGGCGGAGAAGCGCGGCACCGTCGCCGTGGTGGACGGCGCCGGCGGCCTGGTCGGCGTGGTGACGGCGGGCGACCTGACGAGACTTATGGAGCGCACGGACCAGTTCCTCGACATCCCGGTGGGCGAGGTGATGACCCGCACGCCCAAGAGCACCACCCCGGGCGAGCTGGCGGGTGCTGCCGTGCAGCTGATGGAGCGCTACGGCATCATGGCCCTGCCGGTGCTGGACGGCGGCCGCAAGGTCGTCGGGATGGTGCACCTGCACGACCTGATGAAAGCGGGGGCGGCGTGAGAGTCGCCGCGCTGCTCTGCGCCCTGTTGCTCGGATGCGACACCGGGATCAAGCCGACGGCGACTGTCGCCGCCGCCGATTCGGCCGACCAGGTGTTGTTCAACATGTCGCACTTCGTGACCGACGCCGGGATCCAGCGTGCCCACGTGCTGGCCGATACCGCATATTTCTACTCCCCCGCGCAAACCGCGGAGCTGCGCAACGTGCACATCACGTTCTACGACCAACGCGGCGCCGAGACGTCCACGCTCACCTCGCGGGAGGGAACGTACCACTGGCGCAGTGGCGACATGGAGGCACGCGGGCACGTGGTGGTCGTGCGCACCGATGGTGCCACGCTGCGCACCGAGGTGATCCGCTACAATCAGGTGCGAAACCAGGTCAGCTCCGATCAAACGTTCGTGTTCGACGAGCCGGGCCGCCACATCGAGGGTGACGGGTTCACGTCCGATCCGGACTTCAAGGTCGTCACGGCGACCCGACCGCACGGCAAGGCGGGCGGCAAGTTCACGCTCCCGAACCAATGATGGCCGCCCTGTTCTTGGTTACCCTGTTGCCGCAGCAGCCCGCGGCGCCGGCCGACACCGGCAGCGGGCGGCCCTGCAAGGTGATCATCGACTCCGTGGGGCGGCAGGCGCAGCAGGTGGAGGTCCGGCCGGGGGAGACCAACGTCTTTGCCGGCGGCGGCGTGTTGGCCCATTGCGACGGCACCACCAGCACGCTCGCGGCCGACAGCGTCGCCTGGTTCGCCGGCGTCAGCCGGTTCGACATGATCGGCCAGCGGAATCCCGTGCACATCCGCGACACCGCCATCACGCTCGACGCCACCACGGCCGCCTACTACCTGCGGCAAGAGCGCCTCGAGGCACACAAGAACGTCGTCGCCGTGAACCGCGGCACCGGGTCGGTGCTGCGCGGTCCCAACCTGACGTACTATCGCGCGGCCAAGGGCATCCGGGACACGTTGGAGATGTACGCGTCGGGCCGCCCCACCATCGACTACCGCGCCAGCGCCGACTCGGGGGGTGGGGAGGGGAACGCGGAGCCGTACGTGATCGTCGCCGACCGGGTGCGCTTCAAGGGAAACGACCGCACCTGGGGCGGCGGCCAGGTCACCATCGACCGCAGTGATTTCGCTGCCCGCGGCGATTCCATGCAGCTCGACCAGACC
>JAEHDT010000208.1 GCA_016880225.1 Gemmatimonadota bacterium
GCTATAATCGGAACATGGTCCTTTGCGGCGAGTATTTCCCGATGATGCCCGTGCGGCACAATCCTTGTAAGCACGGATGTCGGTGCGTGGCGTCGCGCGCGGGAGGTCGTGGGATGTAGGCGGTAGTCCCCGAAGGCTGGTGATCCAGCGCCCCCGCGCCCTCGATTTGGAGAGCGCGGGGGCGCCGATTTTTCGAGAGGATGCTGCTCGATGAACGCGTTACTCATCACAGGACGATTGCTGCTCGAGATCGCGAGCGCCGGCTTCGGCGTCACGCTCGGTTTCGCCGTGAAGCGCTGGCTCACCGAGCGGGAGCGCGCCCGTTGACGGCCAGGACGCCGCGCCGTAGAATCTCCTTCGTGAACCCCGGTTCCGCTTGCCCGGTCTTCGGCCACGCCACCACCCGCGCGATTCGCATCGCGCGGCCGCCGCGCTTTTCGGGAGGTAGCGTGCTCTAGACCGATCCAGTCACCGGTCACCAGCGAATCCAGCTGATCAGCGCGCGGCCTCTCGACTCCCGAGAGGCCGCGCGCCGTTTCGCCCCCGATTCTTTTGTGAGGCGCCATGAGCATCGTCCTGTACGACACCACATTGCGCGACGGCACCCAGCGCGCCGGCCTGTCGTTGTCGGTCGAAGACAAGCGCAACATCGCCCGGCGGCTCGACCGACTGGGCATTCACTACGTCGAAGGCGGCTGGCCCGGCTCGAATCCGAAGGACGCCGAGTTCTTCCGGCAGATGGAAAGCACGCCGCTCGAGCGCGCCAAGCTCGCCGCCTTCGGCAGCACGCGGCGCCCCGGCCTGCGCTGCGCCGACGACCCGGGCGTGACGGCCCTCGCGGCGGCGCGCACGCCGGTCGTCACGCTCGTCGGCAAGAGCTCGGCCCTGCACGTGGAGCGGATACTCGACACGACCCGCGCCGAGAACCTCGCCATGATCGGCGACAGCGTGGCGCACTTCAAGCGGCTCGGCAAGGAAGTGCTGTACGACGCCGAGCACTTCTTCGACGGCTACGCCCTCGACCCCGCCTACGCCCTCGCGACGATCGCCGCGGCGGCCGGGGCCGGCGCGGACTGCGTCGTGCTGTGCGACACGAACGGGGGCGCGCTGCCCGGTGCCGTGGAGGCGGCGGTGCGAGCCGCCCGGGCGCGGCTCCGGACGCCGCTCGGCATCCATACCCACAACGACGCCGGGCTGGCGCTGGCCAACGCGCTCGCCGCGGTGGCCGCGGGCTGCACGCACATCCAGGGCACGATCAACGGCTACGGCGAGCGCTGCGGCAACATGGACCTGATCCCCCTCATCGCGACGCTGCAGCTCAAGTTGGGCTACGGCCTGCTCCCCCTCGAGCGGCTGCGCGGGCTCACCGACCTGGCGCACGCGGTAGCGGCGGTCGCGAACCTGAATCTCGACTCGCACGCGCCGTACGTCGGGCGTCACGCCTTCACCCACAAGGGCGGCCTGCACGCGGCCGCGGTCGCGAAGCTGCCCGAGAGCTATCAGCACGTCGACCCCGCGCTGGTGGGGAACGAGATGGGCGTGGTCGTGAGCGAGCTGGCGGGCCGGGGCAACGTCCGGTTGCGCGCCCGAGCGCTCGGTCTCGACGTGGGCGGCCGCGAGCGGGAGGTGGTGCAGCGGTTGAAGCAGCTGGAGAGCCAGGGGCTCGCGTTCGAGGCGGCGGAGGGGTCGTTCGAGATGCTGGTGCGGCGCACCGCACCCGACTACACGGCTCCGTTCGAGACCGTGGGGTTCATGGTGACGAGCGAGAAGCGCGGCGAGCGCACCACGGCGCAGGCGCGGGTCGACCTGCGCGTCGCCGGCGCGACGTGGCACGGCGTCGCCGACGGCCAGGGACCGGTCAACGCCCTCGACCAGGCGGCGCGCCAGGCGCTGCGGCATGAATACCCGGAGCTCGTTCGGCTGCGGCTCGTCGATTACAAGGTCCGCATCGTCGACGAGCATCTCGGCACGGCCGCCAGGCCCCGCGTGCTGATCGAGTCGGCGTGGGGCCGCGAGCGGTGGACCACGGTGGGGTGCTCGGAGAACATCATCGACGCGAGCTGGCAGGCGCTGAGCGACGCCTTCGAGCTCGCCCTGACGCGCCGCCGCCAGCGCTCCCGCGTCCCCACCGGAGCGACCCCATGACGGCCGATCTCCTGGCGGGCCGTTCGTTCGCCGTGCTCGGCGCCGGCAAGATCGGGAGCCTCCTGGTACGGTCGTTTCTCGCCCAGGGGCTCGTGACCGCGGAGCGGCTGCGGGCCACGGTGCGCCGCCCGGAGCGGGCGCAAGTCCTCGGGCGGGAGCTCGCGGTCGTGGTCTCGACCGACAACGTCGCCGCGACGCGCGACGCCGACGTGGTGCTGCTGTGCGTCAAGCCGCAGACGGTGCCAGGCGTGCTCGCGGCGATTCGCCCGGAGCTCGGGCCCGGGAAGCTCGTCATCTCCGTGGCCGCGTCCGTCCCGACCGAGTACATCGAGCAGCACGTCGGCGCCGGTGTGCCGGTGGTGCGGGCCATGCCCAATACGCCCTGCGCCGTGGGCTCCGGGATGACGGGCCTGTGCGCCGGCCGGTCCGCACAACCCGCGCATCTCGAGACGGCGCGGGCGCTGTTTCAGGCGGTGGGGCGGACGGTGGTCGTGGAGGAGCGGTTGATGGACGCGGTGACGGGCCTCTCGGCCAGCGGACCCGCGTTCCTGTATGTCGTGCTGGAGTCGCTGATCGACGGGGGCTTGAAGGTGGGGCTGCCGCGCGACGTCGCCACGCTGCTCGCCGCGCAGACGATGCTGGGCGCGGCCCGCATGGCGCTCGAGACCGGCGACCACCCCGCCCTGCTCAAGGACGCCGTCACCACACCGGCCGGGTGCACGATCGACGGCATCCTCGAGCTGGAAGAGGGGAAGCTGCGCGTCACGCTGATCAAGGCGGTGGTGAAGGCCACCGAACGGGCGGGCCAGCTGCTGGTGCGGGCGTGACGACGGCACACTTGACGACGCGCGGCCGCGCTGTTCGGTTTGCCGTCCCCATGACCTTCAGCACCGCGGACTTGTGCGACGCGTTCGGCGACGCCGTCCAGACGGCGGCGCCGCTGCTCCGGGAGTTCGGAGCGGCCGGGAGGTTCGCGGGACCGATCGTCACGGTCCAGGTGCGGGACGACAACGCCCTGGTCCGCGAGGTGCTGGAAACCTCGGGGCGCGGCCGCGTGCTGGTCGTGGACGGCGGAGGGTCGACGCGCTGTGCGCTGGTGGGCGGCCGCCTCGCGCAGCTCGCCCTCACTAACGGATGGGCCGGCGTGGTCGTGCACGGCTGCGTACGGGATTCCGCCGAGATCGCGACGCTCGCCGTCGGCGTGCGCGCGCTCGCCGCCGTGCCGCGCAAGAGCGGCAAGACCGGAGCGGGTAAGAAGGACGTGGCGGTGGAGTTCGCCGGCGTGACGTTCACGCCCGGCCACTGGCTGTACGCCGACGGCGACGGGATCGTCGTGGCCGCGCGCGATCTACTCCGCTAGAGCTGCAGATGCCAGCGGCGCACGACCCAGAGGGCGATCAACGCACCGAGCGCCATCCAGAAGAGAATCCGCAGCAAACCGCCCACCCAGCCCCGGCCGCCATCCTCTTCGACGACGGGTGGCGGACGCAGCGCCGGCCGTGAGGGCCGCGCCGGCGCCGCGGCAGCCGAGCCCATGCGCGCCACGGCCTGCTCGTAGACGCGGCGGACCTCGGCGGGCATCTCTTCGATGCTGCCGTACGTCTTGCCGTTGACGACGATCTCGCGGAAGGTGGCCTTGATGCTGGTGCGGTCGCCGCGCTCCAGGAGCGAGAGGACCTCCTCGCCCCCCGTATTCTTGAGACTCTCCAGCACGGCCTCGTAGTCTCTACGCACGTCCGGCGGCATCGCTTCGATGCCGTCGTACTCCTTGCCGTTGAGCACGATCTTCGCACTCACGAGTCCCAAGGTATGACGCGGCGCCCGCGGGAGGCAAGACGGCGCCCGGCGCGCGGTGCTGGCGCCGCTTCGGCGGGCCCGTAACTTTTCGGCTCCATCCACGTCGACTCGGGGGTCCCATGCGTTACGTGCTACCGATCGCCGCCGCCGTCCTGTGCACCGCCGCTCCCGCGACTCGGCTCGCCGCCCAGGAGACGTCCACGGAAAAGACCGCGGCCGCGGCGGTGATCCGCCGCATGGACGAGCTGGAGCGCTCGCTCGGGCTGTCGCAGCTCGTCACGCGGCTCACGGGGGCGCGCGATGCGCGTCGCGACGCCGTGATCGCCCGTGCCAAGGATCTGATGGACCGCGAGCTGCTCGCGATGGCGGACGACATCACGCGCCACCCCGAGACGGGACACAACGAGACGCGATCGGTCAAGATCCTCACCGACTATCTGAAGGCGCACGACTTCACGGTGGA
>JAEHDT010000209.1 GCA_016880225.1 Gemmatimonadota bacterium
GCGCAGGGCGCTCCCGGGCCGCGGTCCATCGTGGTGACCGCGCCGGGAAGGGAGGTCTTCGGGCTCGAGGCGCCGCCCGAGCTGGGCGCGTTGCTCGAGCGGATGCAGCGCCGGCCCTGAGCCGGCTACCTCACCACGAGATGCGAGTACTGCAGGTAGGTCTCGACGACGAGCTCGAACTCGTCGCCCGGTGAGATCACCGGGAGGGCTGTGGCCCACCGGCCCGTCGCGGCCACCGGATCGGCGACGAGCGTCACGCTCGTCGCCCCGCTCAGGAGATCGGCTGGGATCGTGAACTCGATGGTGCTGTTGGTGGTCACGATGCCGAGGCGCACCCACATGGCGCCGCGAACGAGATAGATTCTCACGTCCGACCAGTTGCTGTTGGTGACGCGCAGGATGACCGGCTCCCTGGTCTGGGGCGCCGTGTCGGAGGCGAGGGCGGGAGCGGGAGAGGGAGAAGCGGGTTTGTGGCGCGCGCATCGCGCGGTGGCGAGCGGCAGCACGGCCCACCAAGCGACCGCGAAAGCCCGAGCCAACGTCTTCGGGGACTGCGCCATCGGGTCGCTCCCGTCGCTTCGGTCGGACCCCCGAGCGTAACATACCGCACCACACCGTAGCGCAGAAGGGATCGTCATGTCCGGGTCATATGACATCATCATCGTCGGGGCCGGGCACAATGGCCTCGTGACCGCCGCGTATCTCGCGCGCGCCGGCAGGCGGGTGCTGGTGCTCGAGCGGCGCGAGCTGGTGGGCGGAGCCTGCGTCACCGAAGAGCTGTGGCCCGGCTTCAAGGTGTCCACGGCCGCGTACGTGAACAGCCTGCTCCGTCCCGAGATCATCCGCGACTTGGAGCTCGCGCGCCACGGTTTCGAGCTGCTGCCGCGCAGCCCGTCCTCCTTCACGCCGTTCCCCGACGGGCGCTTCCTGCTGATGGGACCGGACAAGGAACTCACCCGAGCGCAGGTGGCGAAGTTCTCCGCCAAGGACGCCGAGGCCCTGCCACGGTATGAGGCGATGCTCGAGCGCGTGGCGGACTTCATCGAGCCGACGCTGATGCAGACGCCACCCAGCCCGTGGTCGCTCGGGCCCAAGAACCTCGCCCGGCTCGCGGGGCTTGGCTGGCGGTTTATGAAGCTCGGCAAGGACGGCCCGGGCGCGCTCGAGATCCTGACGGGCGCCGCGTTGCCGATCCTCGACCGCTGGTTCGAATCGGAGCAGTTGAAGATCGCCCTCGCCACCGACGCGATCATCGGCGCCATGGCGTCCCCCAGCGTCCCCGGCACCGCGTACGTGCTGTTCCACCACGTGATGGGGGAGTGCAACGGCGTGCGCGGGATGTGGGGCTACGTGCGTGGCGGGATGGGCGGGATCACCCAGGCGCTCGCGTCCGCGGCGCGCGCCCACGGCGCCGAGATTCGCGTCTCGAGCCCGGTCGCGAAGATCACCACGCGGCGCGGGCGGGTGAAAGGCGTGGCGCTCGAGGACGGCACGGAGTTCCACGCCAAGAAGGTCGCCTCCAACGCCGACGCGCACGTCACGTTTCTGCAGCTCGTCGACCAGGCCGAGCTGCCCGCCGAGTTCGTCGCCGGGGTGAAGGGCATCGACTACTCGAGCGCTTCGTTCAAGATCAACGTCGCGCTGTCCGAGCTGCCGGACTTCAGCGCGGCGCGCGGCAGCGGGCTCGCGCCCAACACGCACCTGCGCGGCACGATTCACGTCGCGCCGACGCTCGAGTATATGGAACACGCCTACGACGACGCCAAGTACGGCCGCCCCTCCGCCGACCCGATCCTGGAATGCACCATCCCGTCGGTGGTTGACACGACGGTGGCGCCCGCCGGCAAACACGTGATGTCGTTCTTCGTGCAGTACGCGCCCTACCGGCTGCGGGGCACGACGTGGGACGAGGTGAAGGACCGCTTCGCCGATCGCTGCTTCGACATCCTCAACGAGTACGCGCCCAACTTCAAGCGTTCCGTGATCGACCGGCAGGTGCTGTCGCCGCTCGACCTGGAGCGGCGCTTTGGATTGACGGGAGGGAACATCTTCCAGGGCGCGATGACCCTGTCGCAGCTGTTCTCCCTACGACCGCTGCCCGGATACGCCGACTACCGCTCGCCCATCAAGGGGCTGTACCTCTGCGGCTCGGCGACGCACCCGGGCGGCGGCGTCATGGGGGCGTGCGGCTACAACGCGGCGCGAGAGATTCTCAAGGACCGCTAGTCCATCCCCTTCTTGGCCGTGGGCGGCAGCAGCCCGTTCAGCCGCAGGTAGATCGCCATCTGGCTGTAATGGTCCGCCCAGTCGGCGACGGTGATCAGGGCCGCCATCCCCTTGGTGACCTTGCGGCCGCCGAAGAACGAGATGCTGTCGCCCAGCTGCGCGTCCTGGATCTGTGCCAGCACGCCCTCGCAGTACTTGAAGGAGTCCTTGAGGCCCGCCACGAGCTTGTCCTTGGGGTCGGTCCCCGAGAACTTGGCCACGTCCGGCTCCTTTTGCCCCGACGTCGCGGCGCAGAGATAGTTGTTCCCTTCCTTGATCAGGTGGGCGACGACGTCGCCGTAGGTCATCTGGGCGGGCGTGGGCTTGTAGCCGTACTTGTCGGCCGGCATTTCCTCCGCGGCGTCTACGATGTTCTTCGTCTGGCGCTGCGCGATGGCCCGAACGCCGTTCATGACCGGGTTTTGGGCGTGCGCGGCGGCGAAAGCGAGCGGGAGCGCGCAGGCGGCGAGCAGGGTGGTGCGAAACGTGACGTTCATGCCAGAGTCTCCTTATGAAAGACGTGGTGGCGGCCGGCCGAATTGTGCACAGGAAAGCCGTTCCCGTCCAGGCTAGATTCACAGATGCGCCTGCACTTCTCCTGCCTCCTGGCCTGCGCCGCTCTCGTCGCTTCCTTCCCCGCCCCCGCCCCGGCCCAAGCGAACGCCGCCCGGGTGGCCAACGACGCCTACAGCCGGTCGCACGACTACGACCTGATCCACCAGCGGATCGAGGTGCGGAACTTCGATTGGGACTCGACCTCGCTCGACGGCCGGGTGACCACCACGCTCGTGGCCCTGCGACCGGGGCTCGATTCGTTGATCCTCGACGCGGGGGCCCGGCTGGCGATCGGGCGGGTCGCCGGCACCGCGCCGCTCAAGTTCACGACCCACGGAGACACGCTGGTCGTCTACCCCGCCCGGCCCCTCGCCTACCGCGACACGCTGCGGTTCACGGTCGATTACCACGCCAGCATCAATAACGGCCGCGGACTGACGTTCATCCAGCCCGACGGCCTGGAGCACCGGCCGCAGCAGATCTGGAGCCAGGGCGAGGAGCACGACAACCACCTGTGGTTCCCGACCTACGATTTTCCGAACGACCGGATGACGTGGGAGCTCGTGGCCACCGTGCCCGCGCCCTACAGCGTGGTCTCGAACGGCCGCCTGGTGACCGACCGGAGCAATCGGGACGGCACCCACACGGTCACGTGGCGCCAGGACCGGGCCAGCCCGACGTACCTCGTGTCCATCGTCGTCGCTCCGCTCGTGAGGCTCGCCGACCGCTGGCGCGCCACACCGGTGGACTACTACGTCTATCACGCCGATTCCGCGCGCGCCCGCCGCCTGTTCGGCGTCACCCCGGACATGATCGACGTCTACTCCCGGCTGACGGGGATTCCCTACCCGTGGCCCAAGTACGCCCAGACGACGGTGGCCGACTTCTTCGGCGGCATGGAGAACGTGAGCGCCACGACCCTCATCGACTGGCTCCCCGACGAGCGCGCCTACCTCGACCGACCGTGGTATCAGTGGATCCTCATCCCGCACGAGCTCGCCCACCAGTGGTTCGGCGACTACGTCACGACCGCGAACTGGGCCAACATGTGGCTGAATGAAGGGTTCGCCGAGTTCATGCCCGGGCAGTACTGGCGCGTGAAGCTCGGGCCCCACGCCGAGGACGACTACTACCTCGACGAGTACCGCCAGTATCTCCAGATCGACCACCGCCGCCGCATGCCGCTCGCCGCCCTCGGCTCGAACAACGTGTATCCGAAGGGCGCGCTCGTGCTGCGCATGCTGCTCCGCTACTTGGGCCCCGAGCGGTTCTGGGCATCGCTGCACACGTACCTGAGCCGCCACGCGCTCGGCAACGCGACCAC